>CAMLNT010000015.1 GCA_946481425.1 uncultured Brevundimonas sp. | reverse complement strand
TGGTCACCGGCTTCGACATCATCTTCTTCTGGGTCGCCCGGATGATGATGATGGGTACTCATTTCACCGGCGAAGTCCCCTTCAAGCGCGTGGTCATCAACGGCCTCGTTCGCGACGAGAAGGGGCAGAAGATGTCCAAGTCCAAGGGGAACGTCATCGATCCCCTGGAGATCGTGGACGAGCTCGGCGCGGATGCGCTGCGGCTGACGATGGCCATGCTGTCGGGCACACGCGATATCAAGTTGTCGAAGCAACGCATTGAAGGTTATCGCAACTTCGGCACCAAGCTGTGGAACGCTGCGCGCTTCTGCCAGGTCAATGAATGCCGCCGCGTCGAGGGTTTTGACCCGGCGACAGTCGAACTGACGATCAACCGCTGGATCCGCGGTGAGCTGGCCAAGGTGACGGCCGAGGTGTCCCAGGCGCTCGACGCCGCGCGCTTCGATGAGGCCTCGCAGGCGCTCTACCGGTTCGTCTGGAACGTCTTCTGCGACTGGTGGCTCGAGCTCGCCAAGCCGACCCTCAACGGCTCGGACGAGGCCGCGAAGGCCGAGACCCGCGCCATGGGCGCCTGGCTGCTGGATCAGTGCTGCGTGCTCCTGCATCCCTTCATGCCCTTCATCACCGAAGAGTTGTGGGCGGAGCTCGCGAAGTTCGGCGGCCCGGCTCGGGAATCAATGTTGATCGTGGCCCCTTGGCCTGAAGCGCCGGCCAGCTGGCTCGACCCCGAGGCCGACGCCGAGATTGGCTGGCTCGTCGATGTGGTTTCCAACATTCGCTCGCTGAAGGCCGAGACCAACCTGCCTGGATCTGTGAAGCCGGACGTGGCCGTGACGGGCGCCGGGGCCGGGACCCTGGCCCGCCTCGAGCGCCACCGGACCGCGATCCAGACGCTGGCCCGCGTCGGCTCCATCGCAGCCGCCGACGGCGCGCCCGCTGGCTCGGCGCCGTTCGTGACGGGTGAGGCGACCTTCCTGATCGCCATCGCCGAGCACATCGACATCCCGGCCGAGACCGCGCGCCTGACCAAGGAGATCGCGGGCATCGACAAGGATCTCGAGGTCACGAGGAGGAAGCTCGGCAATCCGGACTTCGTCGCCCGGGCCAAGCCCGAGGTGGTTGAGGAGAACCGTCAACGCCTGACCGACGGCGAGGCAGCCCGAGCGAAACTCGAAGCCGCGCTCGAGCGGCTGAAGGCGGCGGGATAGTCATCGTGGTCGGCGTCGTCGAAGTCGCAGGATTTCCGTCGTCGAATTCTCCGGGAAGTCTCCCATGAGCCAGACGGCGCCCTGAGATGAAGCAACGCCTCGACAAGCGCCTTCTGGAACTCGGCCTGTTCGAGAGTCGGGCCCGCGCCCAGGCGGCGATCGCGGCGGGGCTTGTGACCATCGACGGCCAGCCGGCGCGATCGGCCAGCCAGTCGGTCGGGGACGGCGCTGTCATCACCGCAACCGAGCCCTTTTCGTGGGTCGGCCGCGGCGCGCTCAAGCTCGTCGCGGCGCTGGAACTCTGGCCCGTGCCGGTCGAGGGCCGGGTCGTTCTGGACGTTGGCGCATCGACCGGGGGCTTCACCGAGGTGGCGCTGAGCCGGGGCGCGTCCAGAGTCTATGCGGTCGATGTCGGCCGGGCCCAGTTGCACCCCAAGCTGGCGGGTGACCCTCGCGTCGTGAACCTCGAAGGCACCGACGCCCGCACGCTGGACGCGGCGCTCATCGACGAGCCGCCCGGCCTGATCGTCACCGACCTCAGCTTCATCAGCCTGACCAAGGCGCTGGGGCCCGCGTTGGAGCTGTCGGAGGAGGGCGCTGACCTCGTCGCCCTGGTCAAACCGCAGTTCGAACAGGAAAGCCGCGCCGACATCGGCAAGGGCGGCATCGTCACCGATCCCGAGACGCGCCAAGCCTCTCTCGACAAGGTCCGGGCCTGGCTGGAGGGGCTGGGCTGGCGGGTTCTGGCTAGCGCTGAAAGCCCTATCCAGGGCGGCGACGGCAACCGCGAATGGCTGCTGTGGGCGCAACGCGCCTGACCGGAAAAGCAGAAGCCCCCGGCGGATTGCTCCGCCGGGGGCTCCCTACACATCGTCGATCGACAGGGGGGCTGAAGACTTAATCGACGATGCGATACTGGCCGTAGCCGTCCGGGCAGACGCGGACGCGTCGCTCGTAGCGGCCATCGGAAACGCGGGCCGAGCGGCAGCCGTAGCGGTCTTCACGACCGTAGACCTGGCTCGGATGGACCGAGTACTGGCCGTAGCTCTGGCTGTAGCCCGAGCCGTAGTAGCCATTGTTGTAGCCCTGATAGCCCTGGCCATACTGGTTGCCGTAATAGCCGTACTGGTTGTCGTACGAACGGCCGTACTGGTCGGTGTAATAGTCGCTGTCGCAGGCCGCGTTGGACCGGCCGACGCCGGCGCCGATCGCGGCGCCCAGCAGGCCACCCAGGACACCGCCTTCGGTGCGGGCGCCGTCAGAGGCGATGGACGAGCCGGCCGCGGCGCCGATCGCAGCGCCGACGAGGGCGCCGGTGGTCGAGCCGCTGCGCTGATCGCGCTCGCACTGGTCGTAATAGGTCTGGCCGTAGCCGTTCTGATAGCCGTTCTGGTAGCCGTAGTACGACTGGGCCTGGGCAGCGGCCGGGACCGCGACGGCGCCGATGGCGGCGAGGGCCGCGGCGGCGGAAATCATCTTACGAGCACGCATAGTCAGCTCCCTTTGTCTCGATGGACCGGTGGCTGAACGATCTCAGCGCCGCTCCGTTGCTGCTGGTTTTAGGCTCGCCAAGCTGAACGGGATTTGAGAGGGCTGTTCATCTTCGTTCATCTTGCTGAAGGGCCGCGCCCAAGCGGTTCAACGGCTTGGCCTCTTTCGCCGGATGAACGGCTTTGGCAAAAGCGCCCATGGCTCCGAAAAAATCTTCAGCCTCGACAGAAATCCTCGACCTGACGGTCAGGGCCATCGGCGCGCGAGGGGACGGGCTGGCGGTTGATGACGCCGGCCGGCGGGCCTTCGTGCCCCTGACGCTGGCCGGCGAGCGGGTGCGCGCCCAAGTGACTGAGGACCGGGGCGAGGTCCTTGAGGTGCTGACGGCCAGTCCGGAGCGGATCGAGGCCCCCTGTCCGCATTTCGGCGCCTGCGGCGGCTGTTCGTTCCAGCACTGGGACTACGGCGCCCAACTGGCCTGGAAGGCGGATCAGGTTCGCGACACCCTGGAACGCGAGGGCCTTGAGACGGCCCTGTTGGCTCCGGTTCCGGCGAAATCTGGCTCGCGCCGGCGGGTGGCGCTCCATGCGCGGCCTGGGCCGAAGGGGGCAAGGCTGGGTTTCAAGGGACGCAGGTCCTGGGCCCTGACCGAGATTGAGACCTGCCTCATCGCCGACCCGGAGATCGTGCGGGCGCTCGAGGGGCTGCGTGTCCTGTCGGAGGCTTTCCTGGATCACCCCAAGTCGGCGCCGACGCTGCATGTGACCGTTACGGCCAACGGGCTGGACGTCGAGGTCACGGGGGTCGAGCGCAAGTTCGGCGGCCTGTCGGCGGACCGGCGGATGCAGGCGGCCGAGGCGGCCGGGGCGCTGGACCTGGCTCGGCTGACGCTGGCGGGCGAGCTGCTCTATCAGGCGCGCAAGCCGCTGGTGCGGATCGGCAAGGCGATGGTCGAACTGCCGCCGGGCGCCTTCCTGCAGGCCACGCCGGAGGCCGAGGCAGCCATGCAGGCCGCCTGCGTCCGCGCGGTCGAGGGGGCGAAGAAGGCGGCCGACCTGTTCAGCGGGGTGGGATCCTTCACGCTGCCGATGGCCGAGCACGCGCCGGTCATGGCGGCCGATTCGGCGGCCGAGGCGATCGGCGCCCTGAAGGCCGCGGCGTCGCGGGCGCAGGGCCTGAAGGCCATCGACGCGGTGGCTCGCGACCTGTTCCGCGAGCCGGTGTCGGCCATGGAGCTCAAGGGCTGCGACGTCATCGTCTTCGACCCGCCGCGCGCGGGCGGGCTGGAGCAGGCCCGTCAGATCGCCACCTCAGGCGCCGCCCGCGTGGTGGGCATCAGCTGCAATCCCACCACCTTCGCCCGCGACGCCCGGGTGCTGGTCGACGCCGGCTGGCGTCTGGAGACGGTCACGCCGGTCGATCAGTTCCTGTGGTCGAGCCACATCGAACTGATCGGGGTGTTTGGGCGCTAGACGCAGGGCGGTCGACGAAAAACACCGTCCAAGTCGTTCGGGTCGTTCGGGTCGTTCGCCTTGTCCCCCATGCGGCGAAGGATCGGCCGCGCCGTTCTCAACATGTCAAAGACCGAGCTCGCAGGCAGTATCGGTCCTCGGCCGTGCGCGGGGAAAAGTCCGGGTCTATATTTCGCCGCGCGACTGTGGGGGTAAGGGATACGCGCGGCGAAATACGGGGATAAAGCCGGCTAGCCGGCGCGGCAGACACCCTCGTCATAGTGACCGACGGTGCGGATGACTTCCTGCGGATCGGCCTCGACGCGTTCGCCACGGACCAGTCCGGCCAGAACCCGGCGCACGAGGCTGTCGAGGCGGGTGACCTGATAGCATTTCACCTCGGGCGTATCGTGAGGCAGGCCCACGCCCGAGTCGTCGGTCAGGAACAGGTACCGGCTCTGGGTCAGGGCGGCCATGCCGCGCATCAGGTACTCGGCGTCCTCGGCGACGCCCGAGGCCGCGACCGGAACGATGTGGATCCGGCCTTCGCGGGCCCGCTCTGCGGCGGCCCAAGTGGCGGCGACGTCCTGCTCGTGGGGCGGTGCGTCGGCGACCAGCATGGCCACGCGGACGGCGTCGCGGCGCCAGTCGAGGTCGTAAGCCTGGGCCATGGCGACCTGCATGGCCTCGGGATAGTCGCCGCCGCCGTTGGCTGACTGGCCCGCAAGCGCGCCTTGAAGTTGCTGAATGTCGCCGGTCAGCGGGAAGACGCGAGATACGTATTCGTCGCCCTGGTCGCGGTAGACGATCAGGCCGACACGTACGTCGACGCCAGGCAATTCCCGGCCTAGCCAGTCGACGATCGAGCGCAGTTCGGACTGGATATAGCGGAGTTCGTCGCCCATCGAGCCGGTGGTGTCGATGACCAGCGCCAGGTCCAGCTGGCGGGGGCGTTCGGCTCGGGCGTCGACCGACAGCTGGACCGTGCGGTCGCGCGACAGCTCGGCCGGCCGGAAGCCGATGGAGGCCGAGCGGCCGGCGCCGTCGGGGCGGCGGGCCGTGACCTGGACGAAGTCGCCCAAGCCGTCGTGGGCGGGAAAAATCACCGCCTCGCCGTCCGCGCCGGTGGACAGGGTCAGGGCCGGGCGCTGGCCACGGTCGATGGTCAGCCAGGCGAACGGCAGAGGCGCGCCTTGGGTATCGGTCACGCGCAGGGTCACGGCCTGGGCCACGTCCAGCGGCCGGACCGGATAGTCGCGACGGTCCTGCAGGTAGTTGGAGACCCACGTCCCGTACATGCCGGGATTCAGCAGATCGTCGTAGTCGCCCGCCGTCAGGATGCCCGACTGGGGCAGGGGCTGGACGGGGCGCGGCGGCGCGGGCGCGGCCTCGGTCGCGGGAGCCGTCGAGCTGAACTCGCTGCTGGGCGCGCGTGAGCCGGTCACCACTACCTCGTCGGACTCTCGGACCATCAACGCGGGCGGCGGCGGCGGCGGCGGCGGAGGCGGAGGCGGAGGCGGCGGAGGCGGCGGTGGGGGAGGCGGCGGTGCGTAAACGGAGCCGCCGTAGCCGCCTTCGGTCGAACACGACGCCAGTCCGCCGGCCAGCAAGGAACAGAACACCGCGACGACGACTTTTCTCATATGACCCTCCCGCCCGGTCCCTCGGGCGACCTTGAAGCGTCGAGGCGGCGCTCCAATCTGGGCGAAAGTGGGCCACGTGGCCGGAGAGGAGCCTGACGATGCCTGACAAGGACACCCCGGTCACACACAACGTAGACGAGACCCGCTTCGAGATCGCGGAAGACGGTTTGATCGCGCTCGCCGACTACGATCCGGTCGACGGCGCCTGGGTCATGGGCCACACCGAGGTGCCACGCCAGTGGGAAGGCCGCGGCATCGCCGCCGCGCTGGTCCGCGACGCCCTGGCCGAGGCGCGCCGGCAGGGCGTGAAGGTCATTCCCAGCTGCTCTTACGTCGCGGCCTACATGAAGCGGCACAAGGACGTGCAGGATCTGGTTCATGACAGCTATCGGGGCCGTCTGGGCCTTTAAGCCGACGCCTCAAAGAGCTAGGTGACGGGCATGACCGAGCCCTCGACCGATACCTGGACCGTCGCCGGACGGACCTTCACCTCGCGCCTGATCGTGGGCACCGGCAAATATGCCGACTACGCCCAGAACGCCGCCGCCGCCGAGGCGGCAGGGGCCGAGATCGTGACGGTCGCCCTGCGCCGGGTGAACCTGTCGGATCCGTCCCAGCCGATGCTCGTGGACTACGTAAAGCCCGACCGCTTCACCTTCCTGCCCAACACCGCCGGATGTTTCACGGGCGAGGATGCGGTGCGCACCCTCAGGCTGGCTCGTGAGGCGGGCGGCTGGAACCTGGTCAAGCTGGAGGTTCTGTCGAACACGCCGCACCTCTATCCCGACATGCCCGAGACGATGCGGGCGCTGGAGATGCTGGTGAAGGACGGCTTCGACGTCATGGTCTACTGCACCGACGACGTCGTCATGGCCCGGCATCTGGAAGAAGCCGGCGCATCGGCCATCATGCCGGCGGCGGCGCCGATCGGGTCGGGCCTGGGCATCCAGAACCGCGTCAACATCCGGCTGATCGTGGAGCAGGCCAAGGTGCCGGTGCTGGTGGACGCGGGTGTGGGCACGCCCTCGGATGCGACGCTGGCCATGGAACTGGGCTGTGACGCGGTGCTGATGAATACGGCCATCGCGCAGGCCCGGGATCCGATCCTGATGGCCTCGGCCATGAAGCACGCCGTGATCGCCGGCCGGCAGGGCTATCTGGCCGGCCGGATGCCGAAGCGGAACTACGCCTCGGCATCCAGCCCGCTGTCAGGCCTGATCTAGACCTAGAACCGCGCGGTCAGTCCAACCCTGAAGGCGCGCGGCGCGCCGGGCGTGATGTTGTTGTTGGTGTGGGCGGAGGCGAAATAATCCTCGTCCAGCAGGTTCTCGACATTGAGCTGGACCTGGACCGCATCGTTGACCGCATAGAAGAGCGCGCCATCGACCCGCGTGAACGCCGGCATGACCTGGGTGTTGTCGGCGTTGGTGAAACGATCGCCGAGATGCACGACGCCAAGACCCACGCCCAGGACGTCGCTCACGTCATAGCGGCTCCAGACCGAGAAGCTGTGCTCGGCGGTGTTGGCGAGGCGGTTGCCGGCGAGGATCGTGGCGGACTGGTCGGCCGTGATCTCAGCCTCTTGCCAGGCGTAGGCGGCGATCAGGGTCCAGCGGCTGGTCAGGCGCCCCACCGCGCCTAGCTCCAGCCCCCGGCTGCGCTGACCGTCGACCAGGATCGACTGGCCGGGGTTGGCCGGATCGGGCACCACGACGTTGGTGCGGTCCAACTGATACAGGGCGGCCGTCAGGCTGAAGAGGGGGGTGAAGTCCCACTTGGCCCCGATCTCGTAGTTGTCGAACTGCTCGGGATCCAGGGCGGCGTTGGAGGGCGACAGGGATGACAGCTGTTCGCCCGAGCGCGGCAGGTGGCCGCGCGTGTAGCTGGCGTAGAAGGCGAGGTCTTCCTGCGGCTTGAACACCAGGCCCAGTCGCGGCGACCAGAGATCGTCCGACCGGGTGAGGCGCACGCCGTTGCGGCGGTTCAGGACGTCGATCTCGAAGTTGTCGTACCGCAGACCGGCGACGATCTGGATTTGCGGCGTCAGCTGAATCTGGTCCTGGATATACAAGGCGGCGCCATTGGCCACACCGTCGTTGCTGGCGTCGGTGGCGCTGGGCGCCCAAGTCAGCGGCAGATCGATCGTCGGATCGGTCAAGGGCGCCGAGACGGTGGTCACTCCGCCGGGGAAGTAACCCGTAAGGCGCAGGTTCTCGGTGTCCTGGCGGCTCAGCTCGAACCCGGCCAGGAGGGTGTGGCCGATCGACCCGGTATCGACCGAATAGATCAGGTCGGTCTGGGTGATCAGGTTCTGACGCTCAGTGGCGTTGTTGTAGGCCGAGATCGAAACGGTGGTCCCGGCTCCGTTCACGGCTCCCGGAAAGACGTTCTGATAGAACTTGTCGTAGTCAGCGAGGCGCGTGCGGTTGCGAAGGATCAGGCCGCCGCCGAAGTCATGCTCGAGGAAGGCGTCGAGGGCGTCCACATCGGTGTCGGTCGGGCTGCGGCCGGGGTCACCAAAGAACGTCGACTGGTAGCCTTCCAACGGACGGGCGGGGCTGGCCAGCGTGCCGCCGGGCGCCGCAGGAACGCCCCGGTCGGCCACGCGGCTGTCCTCGAAATGCTCATAGCTGAGGCGCAGCAGCGTCGAGTCGCCGATGCGGAAAGCGACGCCCGGATTGATGCCGAAGCGCTCGTAATGAACGCCGTCGCGGTAGCTGCCGGAGTCCTGATAGAGCCCAACCACGCGCAGCGCCGCGCTGGGGGACACTTCCAGCCCGAGATCGATCGTGGCGCGGAAATGCTCCTCCGAACCGATTTCCAGATGCGCCTCGTTCGCGAGGCCCCATCCGGCCTGTCGGGTCACGCGGTTGAGCACGCCGCCCACGCCGCCACGCCCGAAGATCATCGCGTTTGGACCCTTCAGCACCTCCACGCGCTCGATATTGTAAAGGTCGCGATAGTACTGGGTGTCGTCCCGCAGGCCGTCCGTAAAGAAGTCGGCGGTCGAGGCGTTCCCGCGGAACACCAGGGTGTCGCGATTGCCTTCGCCCTGCGCGAAGCCGACGCCGGGCACATAGCGCACCACGTCGGCCATGCTCTGCAGGGACAGGTCTTCGATCTGGTCGCGGGTGACGATCGAGATGGCCTGCGGCGTGTCGATCAGCGGCGTATCGGTCCGCGTCGCCGTCGAGATGATGTCCGCATCATAGACCGGCGTCATCTGGCCCCGGACCTCGACCGACTCCACCTCGGCCTCGGGAATCGGCTGCCCCTGAAGGTCGGTGGAGGCGAGGTCGTCAGCGAAGGCCGGAGAAGCGACGGCGGCGGCCGCGACGGCGCCGAGTCGCATCATGCGCAGCGACGTCGGCGCGCGGTACTTGGAAGACATGGAGAGGAGAGCCCCGAGTGGATAACAGTCGGGGCGATTAGCGAGGCTGAGAAGCACTCGCAAGAAAATTGCGACTGCGTCTCAGATTAAAGCCCCGATCGCGGCAATTCGGCCATGGTGGCCATCCGTGGCCGGATCAGGCCGTGGGGGCCCGGCGGGCATCGTCGATGGCAGCCTGGATGTCCTGGATCGAGCGCGCTTCGACCATCTCGCCGTTGACGATGAAGGTCGGGGTGCCCGAGGCGCCGATGCCCTGGGCGAGCTGCATGATGTCGGTCAGGTGCTGGCCGGTCTCTGCTGCGGCGATGTCGGCGCGGGCGCGGGTCATGTCGACCCCTTGGGCCGCCATGATCGCATCGACCGAGGCGTTGTCGATGGTCTGGGCGCCCATCAGCGCCTGATGCACCTCGGCGTAGCGGCCCTGGCGCCAGGCGGCCAGGGCGGCGCGCGCGGCGTATTCCGACAGCGGCTCGTCCCGGTCCAGGATCGGCCATTCCTTGAAAACGAAGCGAACGTCCGGATTGGCGGCGACCAGCCTCATGTAGTCGTCGGCGATCTGCTTGCAGTAGGGGCAGCGGTAATCGAAGAACTGGACGACCGTAACGGGGGCGCTGGCCGGCCCGATCACGGGATCGCGGGCGTCGTTGTTCAGGGCCGGCAAGTTCTGGGCGATGGCGGCGCGGGCCGCCTCGCGGACGGCGGCGACTTCCTGTTCCTGCAGACGCTGGCTGGCCTCACGCAGAATTTCCGGATTGTTGAGCAGGGCGCTCCGGACCGGACCGGTCATGCCGCCGGTCACGAAAGGCGCTGCCGCCAGGATCAGGGCGATCAACGAGATGACCAGGGCCGCCCACCCGGGATTGAACCGGTCCAGCATGCTCTGGCGGCGGGGCTCCTGCGGCGGCGTGTCGGTCATGCGTATCCTGTCAGCGTCCGCCGGCGGCTTCTGAGCGATCGAGTTCCTCGATGTCCTCGAAGGTGGCGCCGGAGGCGAGAATGATGTCCACCGCCCGCTGCCAGCCGGCGGAACCGCGGTCAAGGCGGGACCGGGCGAAGACGGCGGCTCGCTGGGCGTCCTCCATCTCGTTGATGGCGAAGTGGTACTCGGCCTGCGCCAGCCGCGCCTGGCCGTCCTCACCGAGCGCTCCGTAGGCTTGCGACATCAGCAGATAGGCGAAGGGATTGTCGCGCTCGAAAGCCAGCGACCGGTGCAGTTCGGCGATGCCTTCCTGCATTCGGGTCGGATCGTCCGAAGCGATGATGGCCTGGGCCAGGTTGAGGCGCAGCAGGCCGGCCTCGGGCATCAGCTCGACCGAGCGGCGGTGCGCCGGTTCGGCCTCGGCGGCGCGCCCGCTCTCGAACAGGACCTGGCCGCGGAGCTCCCACAGGAAGGCGTTGTCGGGATTTTCCTCGATCAGGGCGTCGATCTGGCGAAGGGCGTCTTCTGTGTTGGTGCCGCGGTAGGCGGCGATGGCGCGGGCATAGCGCGCCTCGAACGAGGTGTCGGTCACCGGATACCGGTTCAGCGTATAGGTCGGCGCATTCAGGAAGGCGTAGATCTTGGCCTGGACGATCCGGAACTGGGCGAGATCCTCCTCGCTGTCGACCGCGTCGTAGTGGGCCTGTTCCTGCACCCGGCGGCGGAGGGCGGCGATCCGCTCATTCGACATCGGGTGGCTTCGGAAGAAGGGGTATTGGCGCTCGTCCGAGAACAGCTCCTGGTAACGGAACTCCTCGAAGAACTCGAGCAGGCCGCGACCCGATATGCCGGCGGCCTCCATGGCGGTAAGGGCGGCCTGGTCGGCGGCCGCTTCCTGGCTGCGCGAATAGGTGAGGGCGCCCAGGGTGCCGAAATAGCCGGAGTTGCCGATCAGCAGGGCGCCGGCGTCCGGCGCGCCCGCCAGCATGGCCAGGACCCCAAGGCCCATGGTCAGCAGGAAGGGCTTCATGCCGGCCTGGTTGATTTCGTTGCGGATGGTGTGTCCGCCCGACAGGTGTCCGGCTTCATGGGCCAGCACGCCGAGGAACTGGTTGGGCGTGTCGGCTTCCAGGATCAAGCCGGTGTGGAAGCCCATCCGCTGGCCCTGGGTGGCGAAGGCGTTCAGCGTCGGATCGCTGATCAGCATGATCGTCACGTCGTCGGGATTGAGCCCGGACGCCTCCAGGATGGGGTCGGCTCCCTCCCGGATGATCATCTCGATTTCCGTGTCCCGGATGACGGACTGGGCGTGCGCGAGGACCGGAGTCGTCACCCACACTGCCACCGCCGCCGCCGCCGAAAGCCATCCACGCCAAGATCTGGTCATGTGCATACTCCTCGACAGCGGCGCCCGGTGATGGTCAGCGCCCCAGACGCCACCAGCCCCGCTTGGGCTTTTCAGGCGGCGCGGTGATCTCGCCCTCGACCGGTGGCTTTTCTTTGGCCTCGACCGGTGCAGGTTTGGGAGCCGGCTCCGGCTCGGGTTGCGGTTCGGGCGCAGCCTCAACGACCGGCTCGATCTCCGGCTCTATCGCCTCGGGCGCGACGGAAGCCTCGATCGTCATGGGCGCGTCCTCGGCCGCGTCGACAGCTTCGACCTCGGCTCCGGCGTCAGCCACTGTCTCCACGGCCTCCGCGCGCGGGGTCTTGCGGCGAACGCGGCGGCGGCGGCCCTCGGGGCGAGCTTCGGCAGCGGGTGCCTTCTCTGCAGCCTCGGAGGGGGTCTCGATGGCTTCGGCCGTCACCGGCTCGGAGCGCGCAGCCGATGGCGGCGGGCTGGAGCGGCGTTCCAGGGGATCGAACCAGACATAAGGGTCTTCGAGCGACGGAGTACGGCCGCGGACCCAACCGTAGACCTCGTCGCGGCCGCCATCGTCCTCGCGGCCGCGTCGTCCGCCACGGCGGCCCCGACGGCGGCGGCGTTGACCGCCCTCGTCGTCATCGTCCGAGCGCGGACCCGGCGTGGCCTCGGCCTCGTCGCGCGGGCCTTCGCCCTCATCGCGGCGGCCACCACCCCGCCGGCGACGGCGACGGCGTCCGCCGCGTCCACGGCCTTCGCCGTCGTCACGGTCGTCGCGATCGGAAGCCGCCTCGGCGACGTCATCGTCGGTCGACTCGTCGGCTTCGCTTTCCTCGTCCTCGTCGACGTCGTCCTCGACGGCTTCGTCGGCCTCGTCTTCCGGACGATAGGCGACGCGCGAGCGGGTCACGGCCGGTGCGACCGGAACCGGGATCTCTGCCATTTCGATGCGGTCGAGAGCGCATTCGCCGTTCGACAGACTGTCGTCGACCTGAACGCTGACGAACAGGCCCGCCGTGGCGTGAAGCCGCGCCAGAGCGTCGCGCTTGTTGTTGAGGATGTAGAGGGCGACGGCGGCCGGCGCGCGCAGGGTGACGGCGCCCGGACCCTTGCCAGCCTCCATCTCGGCAGCGCGCATGGCGAGCAGGGCGGCCGATTCCGTCGAGCGGATGCGGCCGGTGCCGGCGCAGTGTTCGCAGACGTGGGTCACGCCCTCGAGCAGGCCCATGCGGCGGCGCTGGCGGCTGATTTCCATCAGGCCGAACTGAGAGATCTTGCCCATCTGGATGCGGGCGCGATCGGCCTCGAGCGCGGCCGCGAGCGTCTTCTCAACAGCGCGGTTGTTCTTCGACTCCTCCATGTCGATGAAGTCGATGACCACCAGACCGGCCAGGTCGCGCAGGCGCATCTGGCGGGCGGCTTCCTCGGCGGCCTCAAGGTTAGTCTTGAGGGCGGTCGCCTCGATGTTGCGTTCCTTGGTCGCCTTGCCCGAGTTGACGTCGATCGCGACCAGGGCCTCGGTCTGGTTGATGACCAGGTAGCCGCCGGATTTCAGGGAAACGACTGGCGTCTGAAGTTGCGCCAGGACGTCCTCGACCTTGTTCTTGACGAAGAGGGGCGTGGAGCCCTCGTAGAGCTGGACCTTCTTGGCGAGCGACGGCGACAGCACGCGCATGAAATCGCGGGCTTCTCGCCAGGCGTCCTCGCCCTCGACCTGCAGGCTTTCGAAATCCTTGTCGAACATGTCGCGCACCGCGCGGCGGACGAGGTTTTCCTCCTCATAGATCAGGGTCGGCGCATGCGAGCTCAGCGTCGTCTCGCGGATGTCTTCCCACAGGCGCAGCAGATATTCGTAATCGCGCTTGATCTCGGCCTTGGTCCGCTTGGCCCCGGCCGTGCGGATAATCAGGCCCATGCCGTGCGGCACGTCGAGCGACTGGGCGGCGGCCTTCAGGCGCTTGCGGTCCGCGGCCGAGGTGATCTTGCGCGAGATGCCGCCGCCCTTGCCGGTGTTAGGCATAAGGACACAGTAGCGGCCGGCCAGCGACAGGCGGGTGGTCAGGGCCGCGCCCTTGGCGCCGCGCTCTTCCTTGACGACCTGGACCAGCAGGATCTGCCGGCGGCGGATCACTTCCTGAATCTTGTAGCGGCGCATCAGGCGGCGGCGCAGCTTGGCCTCGTCGGCCGACAGGCCGTCGTCGTTCTCGGCTTCAGCCTCGGCCTCGGCCTTCTCTTCCTCGGTCTCCGCCTCGGCCATGATGGCTTCGCGGTCGGCGACCGGGATCTGGTAGTAGTCCGGATGGATTTCGTTGAAGGCGAGGAAGCCGTGACGGTTTCCGCCGTATTCGACGAAGGCGGCCTGAAGGCTCGGCTCTACGCGCGTGACCTTGGCCAGATAGATGTTGCCGCGAAGCTGTTTACGGTCGCGGCTTTCGAAATCGAAATCCTCAACCCGGCGGTCGTTGACGACGGCGACGCGGGTTTCTTCCGCATGCGCCGCGTCGATCAGCATGATTTTCGACATGGTCGTGATGGTCTCCGGGGCGCGCCAAAGCGGGCAGTCCTCTCAGGACGCCGGCGGCTCGCCTCAACTGGGGGGTGAATGGCGCACACGCGGTCAGGCCGCCGAAGGCGGGTCCTGATCCAAGCCGGATAACGGCGGCGGTGCGGCCCATGGGGTCGTGTCTCTATAGGTCGCGCAGATGCGCGGAAGGGCGGCGAATCGTCAGCGTCTGAAGCACAGCCGTGTCGGACACGCCGGGAGCGCAAGCCCTTCGCGCCTGCCTCCTCGGAGAGCTAGCTGGGCGAGCGAGCCCCTTTTAGCAAGATGAAGGGGGGAAAAGAAAGTCGCGAAAGCGCCCCGGGGTACGCCGCAGGTTAACCCTTTGGGATCATCGCTCTGGCATCATGGCCGCGAAGCGTTTGGAGAAGCCGGCGTGGTCGGGATCAGAAGCGGATTGTTCGGGAGCGCGCGGCGGGTCGCCGTGACGCTGACCGCGCTCGCCGCCTTCGTGGTCGTGGCGTTCGCCGCCGGACAGGGCCTGGCCGACGGACCCGAGCGTGCGGATGTCGTGCGGGTGCGCTTTGGCGGAGACGCAGAACGGACGCGCGTTGTCGTGGAGCTTACCCGCTCCGCCAGCGGACGAATCGCCGACAGCCAGGGTGACCCGTCCCTGATCGTGGACCTGGCCGGTGTGGACGCCGGACGCGGCCTGTCCGGGGACGGCGTCGGGCTCGTGCGCAGCTATGAGATCGACCAGGCGGCTGGCGCGGCGCGCCTGCAACTGGCGCTGACGCGCCCGGCCGAAGTCAGCCGCAGGTTCCTGCTTCCGCCCGGGGATGGGGTGGAGGTCTATCGCTACGTCATCGACCTGACGGCGCCGGGCTCCGCCCCGCGCGCCGAAGAAGGTCGAACGCCGCCACCGCCGGTCCAGGATCGCGCGCCGCGTCAACCTGAGCGCCAGGTTATCGTCATCGACGCCGGTCACGGCGGTTCGGACCCCGGCGCCTTGGGCGGTGACGCCGAAGAGGCCGATCTGACCCTGGCCGCGGCGTTGGAGCTGCGGCGCCAGTTGGAGGCGACGGGCCGTTACCGGGTCGTGCTGACCCGGTCGACGGATGTCCTTGTGCCTTTGGCCCGTCGCGTGGCGATCGCCCGGGAGGCCGACGCGGACCTCTTCATTTCGTTGCACGCAGACGCGGGAGGCAATCCGGACACCCGCGGCGCCAGCGTCTATACCCTGTCGGACCGCGGCACCGAGCGCGCCGCGACCCAGGTCCTGACCGGCGGCGCCTATGGCGGCATGGATCTTCCGGCGGGTGATCCGGCGGTCCGCCGGGTGCTGCTCGATCTGACCCAGCGGGCCACGCTGAACCGGTCGTCGGTGTTCGCGGGCATTCTGCTGAACCACGTCGGGCGCGAAGCGCCGCTGCTGGCCCGCAGTCATCGCAACGAGAATCTGGCGGTCCTTCTGGCTCCCGACGTTCCGGCGGTCCTTCTGGAGATGGGGTTCATCACCAATCCGGAAGACGAGGCCTACCTCGCCGACGCGGCCAGCCGGCGGCGGCTGATGGAGACCGTTACCCAGGCTATCGACGCCTATTTCGCTCCCGACGGCGCCAGCATCTCGGGCGCCCAGCCCTAAAGCGCCTTTCCCCCGGCGGCGGCTCCGGCTAAATCCATTCCTTCGGCCCGGCGACCGCCCGGACCAAGGAGTTGGACGTGCAGACAGCCGAGCGTTGGTTCGTCATGGCCGGGATCGCGATCCTCGGCGCCGTGGCCCTCGCCGGTATGATTCTGGCGATCTACACCGCCTATCTGTTCCACGACCTGCCCGACGCCGGGGAGCTGGCCGACTATCGGCCTCCGACGGCGACGCGCGTCTATGCCTGGGACGGCACCCTGATCGGGGAGTTTTCGCAGGAACGCCGCATCTTCGTGCCCTACGAAGAGATTCCGCCGGTGGTGATCCAGGCGTTCCTGGCCGCCGAGGACAAGCACTTCTTCCAGCACGGCGGCATCGATGTGGCCGGGCTGGGCCGCGCCATGCTCAACAACGTCGCCAATCTGGTGCGGGGCCGGCGCCTCGAGGGTGGTTCGACCATCACCCAGCAGGTGGCCAAGAACGTTCTTCTGACCAGCGACTCGACAGTGGGCCGCAAGCTGCGCGAGGCGATCCTGGCCCAACGGCTGGAATCGGTCCTCTCCAAGGAGCAGATCCTCGAGCTCTATCTGAACGAGATTTTCCTCGGCTACCGCTCCTACGGGGTGGCGGCGGCGGCCTATAACTATTTCGGCAAGTCGCTGGAGCAGCTGACGCCGGCGGAAGCGGCTTTCCTTGCCGCCCTGCCGAAGGGACCGAGCAACTATCATCCGCGTAACCGCACCGGAGCCGCCGTCGGCCGCCGCAACTGGATTCTGGGCCAGATGCGCGAACTCGGCTGGCTGACCGAGAACGAACGGGCCGACGCCGCGGCCCAGCCGCTGGTCGTGCGCGACGCGCCGCGCCGCTCGGACTACGAGGACGCCGACTATTTCGTTGAGGAAGCCCGCCGCATCGCGCTCCAGACCTGGGGCCAGGACGTCAACCGCGGCGGCTACTACATGCGCACGACGCTGGATCCGCGCCTGCAGTCGATCGCCCGCGACTCTCTGATGCGAGGCCTCGAGGCCTATGACCGCCGCCACGGCTGGCGGGGCGCCTGGGGTGAGACCGAGATCACGGACGGCTGGCAGGAGCGCGCGCAAGCCGAAAGCCCGGCGTCCGAACGCCGCGCCTGGCAGTCCGCCGTCGTGACCTCAACCTCGGGCGGGATCATGCTGGCGTCCGACAGTTCGGAAGGCACGATCATCGGCGAGGACCTCGCCTGGGCCCGCGCGGGCGCGGGCTTGGAGGTGGGCGACCTGATCTTCGTCGAGCGCCTTGAGAGCGGCGGCTACGGCCTGCGGCAGGTCCCGGCCGTGAACGGCGCGCTCGTGGCCGTCGAGCCCTGGTCGGGCCGCGTGGTGGCCATGGTCGGCGGCTATTCCTATTCGCTGTCGAGCTTCAACCGCGCGACCCAGGCGATGCGTCAGCCTGGCTCGGCCTTCAAGCCGTTCGTCTACGCCTCGGCGCTGGAGACCGACTTCAACCCGACCTCCATCGTCGTCGACGGACCGATCAGCCTGGTCGGCGCGGGTGGCCAGCGCTGGAGCCCGCAGAACTACAGCCGCCGCTACTATGGGCCGACGACGCTGCGGCGCGGCCTGGAACTGTCGCGCAACGCCATGACCGTGCGGCTGGCCCAGCGGATCGGCATGGAGCGGGTGCGGGACGACGCGATCCGTTACGGCGTGGTCGACGACATGGAGCCGGTGCTGTCGATGGCGCTGGGGGCTGGCGAAACCACGCCGCTGCGCCTGACCGGAGCCTATGCCGCCTTCGCCAACGGCGGACGGCGCGTGCGACCGCACCTGATCGAACTCGTGCAGGACCGCAACGGCAACACCATCTGGAGCGCCGAGGAAAACCTCGATCCGGCTCGCCAGTGCCGCACCTGCGCCCGCAACTTCGACGGTCGCGAAAGCCCGCGCGTCACGCCGCGCGGCGAGCAGGTCATGGACCCGATCACCGCCTATCAGATCACCTCCATGCTCGAGGGCGTAGTGCTGCGCGGCACCGCCACCCGCGCCCGCGTCCTGGAGCGGCCTGTGGCCGGCAAGACGGGCACCACCAACGACTACCGCTCGGCCTGGTTCGTCGGGTACACGCCTGACCTGATCGTCGGCGTCTTCGTCGGCTTCGATGACAACCGCTCGCTCGGCTCGGGCGAGGCGGGCGGCCAGACGGCCGTGCCCATCTTCGTGGACTTCATGCAGGAGGCCATGCGGGGCCGCCCGGTGCTGGAGTTCGCCCGTCCGCAGAACGCCGTCTGGCGCAACGTGAACGGCATCGAGGAAGCCTTCCGGCCCGGTTCGGAGGCCTTGCGGCGCCGCCAGGAAGAGGAAGAGCGTCGCGAGCCTGGCGAGCGCCAGACCTATGCGCCGATCGAGGGTGTGCCTTACAACCCCGGTCCGCGGGTTCCGCCGGACGAGCAGCCGGCGCCCGTGCCTGACGCGGCCCCGCCGCCTCGCCCGCCCGAGGACTTGAGTGGGCTTTACTGAGGGCCTATCTGGCCCCTCCGAAATCTCTGGAGATTGACCATGCGACCGGATGTCGAGGCCGCCAAGGCCGACATCGAGCAGAGCCTCGCTCTGCTCAGGAGGCGTCTTTGACTGGGACGCCGCTCTCAGAAAGCTCGATGAGCTGAACGCCCGGGTCGAGGACCCGACCCTTTGGGACAACCCCGATCAGGCCCAGGCCGTCAGCCGCGAGCGCTCGCGTCTGGCCGATCAGATCGGCGCCGTCACCGGCATGGAACGCGAGCTGGAAGACGCCGTGGGTCTGGCGGAACTGGCGGACGAGGAGGGCGATGAGGAAGCCCTCGAAGAAGCCCGCGCCCAGTTGAAGGCCATCAAGGAACGGGCCGGCCGCGCCGAGCTCGAGGCCCTGCTGTCCGGCGAGGCGGACGCCAATGACGCCTATCTGGAGGTGAACTCCGGCGCCGGCGGCACCGAGTCCTGCGACTGGGCGGGGATGCTGTTACGCATGTACACCCGCTGGGCCAAGGCCCATGGCTACGAGGTCGAACTCCAGGAAGAAACAGACGGCGACCAGGCCGGCATCAAGTCGGCGACGATCCAGGTTTCGGGACCCAACGCCTATGGGTGGCTGAAATCGGAATCGGGCGTCCACCGCCTGGTGCGCATCAGCCCGTATGACGCCGCCGCAAAGCGGCACACCTCGTTCGCCTCGGTTGGAGTCTCGCCGGTCGTCGATGACACCATCGAGATCGACATCAATCCGGCAGACGTCCGCACTGACACCGACCGGGCATCGGGCGCCGGCGGTCAGCACATCAACAAGACCGACTCGGCCGTTCGTCTGACCCACGTGCCGACTAACACCGTCGTGGCCTGTCAGGCCGGCCGATCGCAGCATCAGAATCGCGACCAGGCCTGGAAGATGTTGCGCGCGCGCCTTTACGAACTGGAGCTGCAGAAGCGCGAAGCCGCGGCCCAGGCCCTGGCCGACGCCAAGACGGACATCGGCTGGGGCCATCAGATCCGATCCTACGTCCTGCAGCCGTATCAGATGGTGAAGGATCTCAGGACCGAGGTGGAGACCTCCGACACCCAGGGGGTCCTGGACGGCGACCTCGACGCTTTCATGGGGGCCGCCCTGGCGGCCCGCGTCGGCGACAAGCGGGGTGAGGCGGCGGAAGACTAGTCGCCGTTCAGGCCGCAAGACATAAGAAAGGGCGGAGCCGCCGGCTCCGCCCTTTTGTCGTTTCAGGCCCTGAACGAGCCGATCAGGCGCTCGGCTTGAGGCTGACGACCTCACCCTGCGGGGCGGGGGCCGGAGCCGGCGCAGCGGCGACGGGCGAGGGGGCAGGCGCCGGGGCGACCTGCGCGACCGGAGCTGCGGCTTGAGGCGCGGCCTGGCCGGGACGCGACTGCAGGCAACGGCCCTGGAAGTAGGCGCCGACCTCGATGGCCAGTTGCTCGTGGTTGATGTCGCCGTCGACATAGGCGGTGCCGAGCAGGCGGACCTGCTGGCCGGTGACCGCGCCGACAACGCGGCCACGGACTTCGACGCTGTCCGCCTGGACGGAGCCCTCGACCGAGCCGGTGTCACCGACGATCAGGCGGCCGACGCGAACGTCACCCTTCACCTGACCCTCGATGGTCAGCTCGCCCTGGCCAGAGATATTGCCTTCGAACACGAGGTCGCGGGCCAGCACGGACGAACCGCGCGCCGTAGCTGCAGCCGGGGCTGATGCCAGTGCGGGAGCCGGAGCGACGGGCGCGGCGGCCTGCATCTGGCCGCCCGGCGACGGAAGATCGGGCAGCAGCGGGATGGCCACGTCGGACTTGGCCTTGGCGGGCGCGGGCGGGTTATTCTTCGGCTTGCTGAACATAATCTCCGGCTCTCATGAAACGGGCGGGGTTCTGGGGGCGGCCGTTGACCCACACCTCGTAGTGAAGATGGACGCCGGTCGAACGGCCGGTGGAGCCCATGGCGCCGATGCGCTGGCCCACCGCGACGCGCTGGCCGACGGTGACGTTGAAGCCCTGCAGGTGGGCGTAGCGGGTCTTGAAGCCCCCGCCGTGGTCGATCTCGACCGTGTTGCCGTAGCCCGAGCGGACGCCGGCGAAGGAAACCACGCCGGGCGCCGTGGCGCGGATCGGCGTCATCAGAGGGCCGGCGAAATCCTGCCCCTGGTGGACGGCTGGACGGCCGTTGAAGGGGTCGAAGCGAACGCCAAAGCTCGAGGTCTGGCGCACGCCGATCGCCGGTCGGGCGAACGGCATCCGGTCGGCGACATCCGCCAGTGAGCGCATTTCAGACAGATCGTCGGCGGCGCGCTGGATCCGGGCCGCAAAGGCTTCATCCACGTCCAGTATGGTCGCGAGCGCACGGGGATCGTCGGCCTCGACAAGCGGGCCGCCGAGAGACCCGGGCGAGCCCGCGTAGGCCTGGGGGTTCAGCCCGGCGAGGCGGAAAGCCAGGCGCAGACGCTCGGCCCGGCTGTCGGCGAAGGTCTCGGCCTGGGCGATGAGCCGTTCCTGGTCCATCTGCACGGCCAAGAGGCGAGCCACAGGCGGGCGGTCCGGATCCTGCGGACCCACGGGACGCAGCGCCTCCTCGGCGCCGTCCACGCCTCGGAAGAGGGTCATCACGCGGGTCAGGGCCGCGTGGCGGCGTTCGACCGTGTGAGCGAGGTCGTCGATCGAGTCCGATGTCGCGGACATGCGCGCGACCGCGCTGTCGAGGCGAGCCTGAAGGTCGGCGTTCATTCGCTCGGAAGCGGCGCGGGCGCGGTGAAGCTCGCGATCAGCGGTATAGGTCGCAACCGCGCCCCAGACCACGCCAGCGGTCGAGAGCAGGCACCAGCCGGCCAGGACAACGGCCCCGGCGGCCATCAGGATTTGTTTGCGTGAGGTCAGGACCCGGCCGGTGATTTCACCGTCAGGCGTTCGGACGAATACGTGGCGTTCGGGAAAGAGGCGCTCAAAGACGCGCCTGATCCAAATTCGGCTACGCTCCACCATTACTCAACCACCCCCACACCCGGCCAAGCCATATGACGCAAGTAGCCGCGAGCATGCAAGCGCGTTCACCGTTCGTTAACCACGAATAGCTCGTGAAAACGGCTGCGCGACAGCTTTGCGGCGATTACTCGCCTGTCAGGGGTATGAGAAACGAATCTGGTCGCGCCCTGATTTCACGCCCAGCGCCTGAGTATTCGAGGCACAGTAGCGGCGCGATTAAAGGAAATGGAAAACGCGGCGTTCAGATTTTCCAAAGCTGTCATACAGCAGCGAGAACGTCGGCCGCGTGTCCCTTAACCGAGACCTTTCGCCACACCCGCTGCAGTGTCCCATCAGCGGCGACGAGAGCCGTGGCGCGCTCCACGCCCATGTATTTGCGGCCATACAGCTGCTTCTCGACCCAGACGCCCCAGCTCTCCGTGACCTCGCCGCTCTCGTCGGAGGCCAAGACCACGGTCAGGTCGTGCTTGGCGCGGAAGCGGGCGAGCTTCTTCACGGGGTCCCGTGACACCCCCACGACCGTGGCGCCCTTGGCGTCGAACTCAGCCTTGAGGGTCGAGAAGTCGATGGCCTCATTGGTGCAGGCCGGTGTGTCGGCCTTGGGATAGAAGAAGACCACCACCGGCCCCCTGGCCTCGGCCAGGTTGAAGCGGCCGCCGTCGTCGGTGGGCAGGTCGAGGGCGGGGGCCTTGGCCCCTTCGGTCAGTTCGGTCATCAGACGGGCCTCACGAGGACGATCTTCTTCTTGCCGGCGCCGAGCTTGAGGACGCCGTCGGCTGTCAGGTCGGCGTCGGTCAGGAGCTGGGCTCCATCGGTGACGGCGACGTCATTCAGGCGCAGGCCGCCGCCCTGGGCCAGACGCCGGGCCTCGCCGTTGGACTGGCTGAGGCCGGCCCTGGTGGCGACCGCGGCGATCATGGCGCCGATGACGTCGTCGCGCGCCAGCTCGACGGTGGGCAGATCGGCCGACAGCTGACCCTTCTCGAAGGCGCTCTCGGCGGCCGCGCGGGCGGTCGCGGCGGCCTCGGCGCCGTGCAGCATGGTGGTCGCGGCGTCGGCGAGCGCCTTCTTGGCGTCGTTGATGCCGGCGCCTTCCAGCGCCTCCAGCCGGGCGATCTCGTCCACCGGCACGTCGGTGAACAGCCTGAGGAAGCGCCCGACGTCGGCGTCGTCGACGTTTCTCCAGAACTGCCAGTAGTCGTAGGGGCTGAGCTGTTGGGCGTTCAGCCAGACGGCTCCTTGCGCGGTCTTGCCCATCTTGCCGCCGGAGGCGGTGGTCAGCAGCGGCGTGGTCAGGCCGAAGGCGTCCTTGTGATCGACCCGGCGGACCAGATCGACGCCCGAGACGATGTTGCCCCACTGGTCCGAGCCGCCCATCTGGAGGGTGCAGCCGCGCTTCCGGTTCAGCTCGAGGAAGTCCACCGACTGCATCAGCATGTAGTTGAACTCGAGGAAGGTCATCGGCT
>CAMLNT010000014.1 GCA_946481425.1 uncultured Brevundimonas sp. | reverse complement strand
ACAGCCGCCGGAGCTCTGATGACCGGTCGAAGATGCGCCGCGTCATGACGTGGACCACACCTTCCTTCGAGCGTTCAATCACGCCCTCGATCTCCATCAGCCGGGCCGACATGACCTCGCGCCGGAAACGCTCGAACTGATCGGCCCACATGACGACGTTGGCGACCCCGGTCTCGTCCTCGATGGTGACGAAGATGGCCTTGCCGTTGCCCGGCCGCTGGCGAACCAGAACAACGCCGGCGACACGGACGGGCCGGTCCCTGGGCAGGGCCGTCGCCTGGGCGCAACTCAGCACGCCCTCGGCTTCGAACACCGGCCGGATGATCGACATCGGATGCGCCTTCAGGCTGAGGCGCGTCATCTGGTAATCGGCCGCGACATGTTCGCCGAGCGGCATGCGGGGCAGGTTCGCATCGGCCTCCTCGCCCAGCTCTCGGGCGGCGGCGGCCTGGAACAGAGGCAGGGCGTCATCATTGGGCAGGCGCCGGACCGCCCAGAGCGCCTCGCGCCGGTCCATTCCCATGGAGCGGAAGGCGTCGGCGTCCGCCAGCTTGCGCAGCGCCGGGACCGTCAGCCGCCCCCGACGCAGCAGATCCTCGATCGAGGCGTAGGGCCGGTCACGGCCCTCGACCAGAAAGGCCGCCCAGTCCTCCCGGAAGCCGTCGATCTGGCGCAGGCCGATCCGCAGGGCCAGCGCCCCCGGCGGCCCCTCCAGCGTGTTGTCCCAATGACTGTGGTTGACGTCGATCGGCCGGGCCTCGACCCCGTGCTCCTGGGCGTCGCGAACGATCTGCGCCGGCGCGTAGAAGCCCATCGGCTGGCTGTTCAGCAGAGCCGCCGCGAACACCGCCGGGTAGCGGCATTTGATGAAGCTGGAAATGTAGACGAGCCGCGCGAATGACGCCGCGTGGCTCTCGGGAAAGCCGTAGGAGCCGAAGCCCTTGATCTGCTCGAAGCAACGCTGGGCGAAAGCCGGGTCATAGCCGCGCTCGATCATCCGCCCGACGAACCGGTCCTCATAGGTGTGCAGGGTCCCGTCGCCCCGGAAGGTGCCCATGGCCTTGCGCAGGCCGTTGGCCTCCTTTGACGAGAACTGGGCGGCGACCATGGCGACCTTCATCGCCTGCTCCTGGAAGAGCGGCACGCCCAGCGTCTTTTTCAGCACCTGTTCCAGCTCGTCAGGCGGTCCGTGCTCAGGTCCCGGCGACTGATATTCGACCGTCTCCAGCCCGTCACGGCGACGCAGATACGGATGAACCATGTCCCCCTGGATCGGCCCCGGCCGGACGATGGCGACCTGGATGACGAGATCGTAGAATTCGCGCGGCCTCAGCCGGGGCAGCATGTTCATCTGCGCCCGGCTCTCGACCTGGAACACCCCGAGCGAGTCGCCCTGGCACAGCATGTCGTAGACGTCCGCCTGTTCCGCCGGGACAGAGGCGAGATCGAACTCGGGGCCGCCCTCGTGGTCGCGGATCAGCTCGAAGGCCTTCTTGATGCAGGTCAGCATCCCCAGCGCCAGGATATCGACCTTCATCAGGCCAAGCGCGTCGATGTCGTCCCTGTCCCATTCGATGAAGGTGCGGTCCGCCATGGCGGCGTTGCCGATCGGAACCAGTTCATCAAGCCGGCCCCGGGTCAGGACGAAGCCCCCGACGTGCTGGGACAGATGCCTGGGGAACCCCAGCAGCCGCCGGGCCATGTCGATGGCCCGGCGCACCATCGGATTGGCGGCGTCGAGCCCGGCCTGGCTGATATGGCTGTCGGGAATGTCGGAGCCCCAATGGCCCCATTGCGTGCCCGCCAGTCGGGCCGTCACGTCCTCGGTTAGACCCAGGGCCTTGCCCACCTCCCGCATGGCGCTGCGGGGCCTGTAGTGGATGACGGTCGCGGCGATCCCGGCCCGGTCGCGGGTATAGCGCTGGTAGAGATGCTGGATGATCTCCTCGCGTCGCTCATGCTCGAAATCGACATCGATATCGGGCGGTTCGTTGCGATCGGCCGACAGAAAGCGCTCGAACAGCACGTCATTGTGCGCCGGATCCACCGAGGTGACGCCCAGCACGTAACAGACCGCCGAGTTCGCAGCCGATCCCCGTCCCTGGCAAAGAATTCCCCGATTGTCGGCCTCGCGCACCACGTCGTGAATGGTGAGAAAATAGGGCGCCAGGTCGCGCTGTCCGATGTAGGCGAGCTCCTTCAGAAGCGTCTCACGCACCTTGGCGGGAACGCCGTCGGGATAGGCCAGGTCCGCCCGTTTCCAGGTCAGATCTTCCAGCCACGCCTGAGGCGTCCACCCCGGCGGTATGGGCTCCTCCGGATATTCGTATTTCAGGTCACCGAGATCGAAGATGATCCGGGAAAGGAACTCACGGCTTTCCGCCAGGGCTTCCGGCGCGGTCCTGAACAGACGGGCCATCTCTTCGGGCGTCTTGATGTGGCGCTCGGCGTTGGCCTCCAGCAACCGACCCGCCTCGTCGATCCGGACCCCTTCCCGGATGCAGGTCAGCAGGTCCTGGAGATCCCGCTCCCTTTGGTCATGATAGAGGACGTCATTGGTGGCGATCAGGGCGACCCCGGCGCCACGGGCCAGGCGGCCCAGACGAAGCAGCCGGCGCTGATCGTCGCCCTGATAGGTCATGGCGGCGGCCAGCCAGACCGCGCCGGGCGCCGCCTCGGCCACGCGCTTCAGGATGACATCCAGCCCTTCCAGACGGCGGGGCGGCGCGACGATCAGAAGCAGTCCTTCGGTATCGGCCAGAAGGTCGGGCAGGCGCAGTCGGCATTCGCCCTTGCGGCCCCGAAGATTGCCCTTGGTCAAAAGGCGGCAAAGCCGCCCCCATCCCGTCCGGGTTTCCGGATAGGCCAGGATATCCGGCGTTCCATCCTCGAAGACGAGCCGTGATCCCAACGCCAGTTTGAAGTCATGGGATCGTCGCTGAATCTCCTCACGCAAAGCCGGCTCGTCCAGCGGATCCGCCACATATTCGACCTCGCCGGGACTGCCGCCGATGCGAACCCTCTCAGGCGGGGAAACGCCATCGCTGCGAATGGTCTTCAGCGTGGTCCAGGCGCGCGCCGTACCGGCCACCGTGTTGCGGTCAGCGATGCCCAGGCCCGATAATCCAAGCCCCAGGGCGGTCAGCACCAGATGCTGAGGTTTCGACGCCCCTCTCAGAAAAGAGAAGTTCGAGGCGGCCGCGAGTTCGGCATAAGCGGTCATGCGAACAGGCCGTGGACGAACCAGCGCGGCGGGCGGTCGTCGCCATAGAGCCCCTGACGAAACAGCCACAGCCGGCGGCCCTGCCGGTCCTCGATGCGGTAATAGTCGCGCGTGGGCTCCTCGCGCCGCCACCATTCGCCTGCGATCCGTTCGGGCCCTTCGGCGCGCACGACCTCGTGCTGCACCCGCCGCCAGCGAAAGCGCATCGGCGGACCATCGGGAGCAAAGGCCATGGGCTGTTCGACGGGCTGGGGCGGATTGAACAGATGCAGAGGCCGAAGCGGCGTCTCGTCCCTGTCGCGCACGGGCCAGGGTTGAGGCGTCGTCCCCGCAGGCCGAAGACGCACCGCACGCTCGGGAAGATGGGTGTCACGCGCCTCGAAGCGGAGCACGGCCTCCGGGCCCAGCCGGGCGCTCAACCGGTCCACCAGCCCGTCGAAGTCCGCGGACCGGTCCGGGCGTCGGTTCAGATCGACCTGGGTCGCGGCCAGCGGCTCGACCCGCACCACCGACAGCCGCACCTGATCGAAGCCGAAGCCCGGGTCGAGCGGAACCGACAGGGCCGCGATCTTCTCTCGGAACAATCTCAGCACAGCGGATCCGTCGCGCGTGGCTCGACCCGTCTGGACCGAGACCCGGCGGGTCTGTCCGTCCAGGCGGAAGAAGCAGGCCTGGAAGACACGGCCGCCCTGGCCGTCGCGCTCGAGCCGGGCCGAGGCCTCGGCCATCAGGTCGGCCAGCACCCGATGGATGTCGTCATCCAGCGAGATCGGCTCCATCAGCACCCGATCGACCACGCAAGGATCGGGAGGCCGGAAAGGCGTGATGCGGACGTCCTCCAGCCCCAGAACCCGGTCGACCTTCCAGGCCGAGGCCTTGCCGAAGCGGGCGGTGAGCGCCGCGCGCGGCCGGTCATCGACGGCGGCAACGCTCTTGAGGCCCGCGCGCCGGAGCGCTGCCGTGTCGGCCTCGGGCAATTCCAGCGCCTCGACCGGCAGGCGGCGAACGGCCGCACGATCCTGCCCCTCTGGCGTAACCCCGCCCGCGCCGAAGCGGACCAGCGCCCGCGCCGCCTGGGGCGTGCCGGCCATGGCGACCAGCGCCTGAAGCCCGATGGCCTCGGCCCGATCCAGCGCTTGCTCGGCCAGCCCCGTCTCGCCGCCGAACAGATGGGTGCAGCCGGTCACGTCCAGGATCAGGCCGTCGGGTCCGTCCGCCGCCGCCATCGGGGTGAAGCGGCCGAAGTCGACAACGACCCGCCTGAGCAGGGCTGCATCCGCCTCCGGCTCTGCGATCAGGGTCGCGACATCCGGAACCCGCGCGCGCGCATCGGCCAGCGTCAGCCCCGGCGTCAGGCCGATCGCCTGAGCCTCTGGAGAGACGGCCGAAAGCCTCAGCGCGCCCTTGCTTTTCTCGACGATGACGAAGGCGCCCGGCGCCTCACGCCGCCGCCGGTCGCTGGCCAGCCAGGGGAACCAGACCGCCAGGTATCGTCTCGATCTCTCCGAAACCGCGCGCATCGCTACGCCACTCCATCATCCACTGGCCGGGGTTGGCCCCGGTCCTGCTTTTCTCCAGCCGGGCCGTCAGGACCGGACGTCCCGGCGCCCCGGCCTCCAGCGGCCGCGACGGCGCCGAGGCGATCGTCCAACGGGTCTCCGCCGCGCCGGCCTGGGCGCCCGCCCGGGTCCGGACCAGCAGCCCCACCGTCCCGCTTTCGCGCGACGCCAGGGCCAGGCGGCGCGTGGCCGTCAGATTGAGGCTTTTCGGCTCGCCCCAGACGCTCATCACCACCGCGCCCAAGGCTCCGGACTTCAGACAGTCCTCGGCCGCGGCCAGCAGGGCCTGGGCGTCCCGGGTGCGCACGAACAGCATCCGCCCCGGGTCCAGGCCCCACTCCGCCAGCCCCTCGCCGTAAGGCAGACCCGCCTCGGACAGGGTCATCGACTGGACGATCCAGGCGATGAAACCGCCCCCCGCCGCCCGAACCGCCAGCCCCAGCGAGAAACCGTCCGCCGAGGCCATGTCGGCGCCGCAGGCGGCATGGATTTCATGCAGGGCCCGCCGGTTCAGTCCGCCCAGACAGGCGTCCACGCCCTCGCATCCGAGGTCGAAACGGTCCGCGTCGGACGCCGCCCTGCCCTCCATCCGGGCGAGACGACGCCGCAACGCCTCCAGCCGGATGGGGGATGCGCGCACAATTGTTCTCTATTTGTTCTCATAGAGACTCCGCCCTTGCCTGGAGTCAAGGAAGGGAATCGGACGCGTCCGCCTGTGGCCGAGCTGCGCCACATTGACGCCGGATTGGATCGGCATTTGACCCGCGATCACGAACCCGTGATCATGGCTGTTCCCTCCTGTACGCAGTTCCGCCCGTGACGACGACGCCCGCGCCATCCTCGAGCCGCCGCGCTGACCTGGACTGGATCCGGGTGATCGCGTTCGGCCTTCTGATCCTGTTCCACACAGCGCTCGTCTATTCGCCGTACGACTGGCACATCCAGTCCGAGCACCGGCTGAGCTGGATGCCGCAGCTGCTGACGCTCACGGGACCGTGGCGGCTGGCGCTGCTGTTCCTGGTGTCCGGCTGCGCGATGGCCTTCATGACCGCGCGGCGCACGCCCGGTCAGGTGCTCAAGGCCCGCTTCGAACGTCTGGGGCCGCCGCTCCTGATGGGGGTGCTGGTGCTGGTGTCGATCCAGTCGTGGATCGAGGCGATGGATAACGGCTGGTGGGGCGCCGATTACGGCGGCTGGCTGGTGCATCAATTCGGGCCCGACGGCCTGATGAACGGCGTGCCGGTGAACCATCTTTGGTTCGTCAACTACATCGCGGTCTACAGCCTGGTGGTGGTCGGGCTGATGACCCGTCCGGGCCTGGTCGAGGCGCTCAGGGACCGGCTCGCGCCGCTGGTCGAAGGACCGCGCGTGATCTGGGTCCCGCTGCTGTATCTCATCACGATCCGGCTGACGCTCTATCCGCTGTTCGGCCAGACCAACGGCCTGACCAACGATCCGTACGGTCACGCCCTGTATCTCGGCGCCTTCCTGTTCGGCTTCCTGCTGGCGCGTCACGAGCCGGTCTGGCAGGCCCTTGAACGGTATCGGAAAACCGCACTATGGATCTCGCTCGGCGTGCTTCCCGTCCTCGTCTTCCAGGCCGGCTTCTTCATGGACAACCTGGCCTACGGCGCATCCAAGTTCGCCGTTCAGGCCGTCTATTCCTGGACCGTGATCGCGGCGATCCTGGGCTATGGCTCGAAGTATCTGCGCGCCAAGGACGGGCCGGTCCTGCGCTATCTCTGCGACGCGGTTTTTCCCTGCTACCTGGCCCACCAGACGATCCTGGTCGTGGCCGTGTGGTTCCTGCGTCCGGCCGGGCTGCCGCCGGTGCTTGAGGCGACCATCCTGGGTCTGATCACCTTCGGCGGGAGCCTGCTGATCTACGAGCTCGTGCGGCGCGTCGGCTGGCTGCGCCCGGTCTGGGGGCTCAAACCCTTCCCGGCGACACGCGAACCCCAGCCCTACTTCCGGCGACGCGTCCTGCTGGGTGTCGGCGTCATCGCCCCCCTCCTGTCGGCGATTGTCTTCCTGATCGCGGTCGCGGCCTATCCCGGCTTCGATCACGCAACCCAGTACCTGTCCGAACTCGGCGGCGCGACGGCGCAGCATCCGATAATCTTCAACGCCGGCATCTTCATCGCCGGCGTCATGGCCGCGATGACCGGCATCGGGTTCGGCTGGGGCATCATGGCCTTGACCGGCGCGCGGATCGCCGGGCTGCTCACAGCGGCGGCTTTCATGCTGGCGGGATACGGTCTGTCCGCCTCGACGCTCTACCCCTGGCCCGACCCGCGCCACATGGTGATCTCGCTGGGCCTCGGCATCCAGATCGCGCCGGTCCTGCTGCTTTGGGGCCTTCGCAAACGCACCGATGTGCCGCGGCTCAAGGCGTTTCTGGCGGCCTCGTTCGTGGCCATGGCGATCCTGACGCTCTTCACCAAGCACCTCGTCCTTCCCGGAACGGTCAACGACCTGAACGTCGGCTGGTGGGAGCGCGTCTATGCCGCAGTGCTCATTGGCTGGGCGGGCGTGGCGGCCCTGCTGCTCGAGCGTCGCGTACGGGCGGAAGCCGCAAACCGTTGCTCCGCCACAATCCCCGCCTGAAAAAAGTCACCGTTTTCACGATTCTGTGATTGCGCATCACGAACCTGTGATGCACATTCGGAATCCATGCTGCGCCGCAGCAACGCCCGTCGCTTCCTCCCACGGAATTCGGCGGCGGACGTGAGAGAGGGATAGCTTGCCGATGGGCGATCTGGCGATCCGCTTGGACGCTGACGTGCGTGAAGTCGAGGCCCTGGGCCCCTGGCTTCCCGCCGAGGCTCCGCTCGTCATGCCGCGTCAGAGCCTGGAAGAGGCTCCGGCCGCGCCGGACGGCCCCCTGCCGACCTCTCCCGAGACGGTGGCCAACCGCCGCTGGACGCTGCTTGCCGCGACCCTGGTCCTGTCGGGCCTGGCCCTTTGGGCGCCGATCACGCTCTACGCCCGCCACGGTTTCACGACCCTGGAAGTCGTCGGCCTGCTTTGCCTGGCCACCCTGCTGACCGCCATCTCGTGCTGGTTTTCGTCGGCCGCCATGGGTCTGTGGGTCCTGGCGACCGGCCGTGAGCAGCAGGACCTCGCCTTCGCGCCCCAGCCGTGGGCCCCGACGACCCGCACCGCCGTCCTGATGCCGGTCTACAACGAAGACGCCCAGGCCTCCTTCGCGCGCCTGGCGCACCTCGACGCCTCACTGGCGCGCCTCGGCGTGTCCGGCGACTTCGACTTCTTCGTCCTGTCGGACACCAACAAGGCCGCGGCCGCCGCGAACGAGACGGCGGTCTACATCACCAACCGCGCCCGGTTCTCGAGCCAGCTGTTCTATCGCCGCCGCACGGCGAACACCGAGCACAAGGCCGGCAACATCGGTGACTGGGTCCGCCGCTTCGGCGCCGCCTACGCCCAGATGGTCGTGCTGGACGCGGACTCGACCATGGCCGGCGAGACCGTCCTGCGCCTCGTCGACGCGATGGAGAGCAACCCGCGCGTCGGGCTGATCCAGACCACCCCGACCATCATCAAGGCGTCGACCCTGTTCGCCCGCGTCTCGCAATTCTCGGTGCGCCTGTACGGCCGCGTCGCGGCGGCGGGCCTGGCCTGGTGGACCGGCTCGGACAGCTCCTACTGGGGCCATAACGCCATCATCCGCACCCGCGCCTTCGCCGAATGCGCCGGCCTGCCGATCCTGCCGGGCATCAAGCCGTTCGGCGGCAACGTGCTGAGCCACGATGTCGTCGAGGCCGCCATGCTGCGCCGCGCGGGCTGGGCCGTGCATGTGACCGCCGCGCTGGACGGTTCGTGCGAGGAAACCCCGCCAACCATCACTGACTTCATTCGCCGCGAGCACCGCTGGTGTCAGGGCAACCTGCAGCACCTCAAGCTGGTCGGCGCCGCCGGCCTGCACCCGATGAGCCGCCTGCAGCTGGTCCTGGGCTGCCTCGCCTATCTGGCGTCGCCGATCTGGCTGGCCTCGCTGGCCACGGGCCTCGCCATCCAGCTGGGCTATCCGGTCGACTGGTCGGGCTTCTGGGGCTTCCTGAACCCGGAGTTCTCGCCCTTCATGATGGCCTCGGTCATGGCGGCCCTGCTGCTGATCGGCCCGAAGGTCATGGGCGCCGCCCTGGTCCTCAGCCGTCCGGCCGAGAACCGCGCCTTCGGCGGCACCAAGCAGATCATCAAGGGCGTCGTGGCCGAAATCTGCGTTTCGGCGATCCTTGCCCCCATCCTGATGGTCGCCAACACCAAGGCCGTCCTGCAGATCCTGCGAGGCCAGGATGCCGGCTGGCACGCCCAGCAGCGAGACACGGACGGCCTGGCCTTCTGGGACGCCTTCAAGTCCATGCGCTGGCAGATGGTCGTCGGCGCGCTGTTCACCGGCGCCCTGTGCTTCCGTCCGGACCTGGCCTCGTTCTTCGCGCCCATCGTGCTGCCGCTTCTGGCCGCGCCGTGGATCGCGGTCTGGACTTCGCGCCGCTCGACCGGCGACGCCTTCGCCGAGCGTGGCCTGATGGTCATCCCGGAAGAAGACGGCTCGGTCTCGGTCTCGACCCTGCCCGCGCCGCGCCACAACCCGGTCGCCCGCCCGGCCTACGAGCCCGCCGCGCAGGTCGCCTAAAGCTTCGCCGTTTCAGGGACATCGTTTCTGGAAAGGCTCCGCTTGCATGAGAACAAAGCGCGAACGATAAGGTCCGTATGGATCTCATCAAAAAGCTTTCAATCCTGGCCGACGCGGCCAAGTACGACGCCTCGTGCGCCTCGTCCGGGACGAACAGGCGCGACTCGCTGAACGGCAAGGGTATCGGCTCGACCGAGGGTGCGATCTGCCACGCCTATGCGCCGGACGGTCGTTGCATCTCGCTGCTCAAGATCCTTCTGACCAATGCCTGCGCCTTCGACTGCCTGTATTGCGTCAACCGCTCGTCCTCGAACGTGCCGCGCGCGCGATTCTCGGTGAAGGAAGTCGTGGACCTGACGCTCGACTTCTACCGGCGCAACTACATCGAGGGGCTGTTCCTCTCGTCGGGCATCATCCGCTCGCCCGACTATACGATGGAGCAGGTGGTGGCGGTGGCCCGGTCGCTCCGGCTCGACCACCACTTTAAGGGCTATATCCACCTCAAGACCATCCCTGATGCGTCCGAGGAGCTGATGGCCGAGGCCGGGCTCTACGCCGACCGACTGTCGATCAACATCGAGATGCCGAGCGAAGACGGTCTCAAGACCCTGGCGCCCGAAAAGGATGTCCGCGCCATCCGCCGCTCGATGGGCCGGATGCGCAGCCGGATCGAGGAGGCGAAAGAAGAAAAGAAGGCCCCGAAGTTCTCCCCCGCCGGCCAGTCGACCCAGATGATCGTCGGCGCCGACGCGACCGACGACCGGACGATCCTGGAGACCTCGACCAACCTCTACGGGGCCTACAAGCTCAAGAGGGTCTATTACTCCGCCTTCAGCCCGATCCCGGACGCCAGCCGCATCCTGCCGCCCAAGGCCCCGCCGCTGGTGCGAGAGCACCGCCTCTATCAGGCCGACTGGCTGATGCGCTTCTACGGCTTTACGTCCGACGAGATCGTCGAGGGTGAGGACCGCAATCTCGATCTCGACATCGACCCAAAGCTCGCCTGGGCGCTGAGGCATCGCGAGCAGTTCCCCGTCGACATCAACCGCGCGGGGCGCGAGATGCTGCTGCGCGTGCCCGGCCTCGGGAAGAAAGCCGTCGGGCGCATCCTGTCGGCGCGGCGCGTCCGCGCCATCCGCGCCGATGATCTGAAACGCCTGCACGTGCCGCTCCGAAAGGCCCTGCCCTTTCTCGTCTTCCCCGACCACAGTCCGGGCGGTCTGATCGACCGTCTGGATTTGAAGGCGATGCTGACGCCCCAGCCGCAGCAGCTGAGCCTGTTCTGAGATGATCGGCGTCGTCCTCCCCGGCGAGACGGACTTCGACGCCTGGCGCGGCCATGCGCGGTCGCTGCTCCATCGCGGCGTGGCGCCCGAGGACGCCAGCTGGACAACCCGCGCCGGCGCCGACCTCTTCACCGACCGGGCCGCGCCTCTCCCGCCGAACGAAGGCGCGCCGATCACCGTGCCCCGCGGCTTTGTCGAGCTGGCCGAAACGGTCATCCTGCACCACGACCCGCAACGGTTCGCGCGGCTGTATCGCGTCCTGTGGCGCCTCAGGCGCGAGCCGCGCCTGATGCAGTCCAGCGTCGATCCGGACATCGCCACGCTCGAGGGCATGGCCAAGGCCGTGCGCCGCGACATCCACAAGATGCGGGCCTTCGTGCGCTTTCGCGAGACGAAGATCGGGACCGCCGACTGGTTCGTGGCCTGGTTCGAACCTGACCACCACATCCTGGAACGCAACGCCCCCTTCTTCGTGCGGCGGTTCACCTCGATGAACTGGTCGATCCTGACACCCGAGGCCTCGGCCCACTGGGATGGCGCGGCGCTGCGGTTCGGTCCGGGCGGGACGCGCGCAGACGCTCCGGATGAGGATGCGATGGAGGCCGCCTGGAAGGGCTATTACGCCGCCATCTTCAATCCGGCCCGGCTCAAGATCTCGGCCATGAAGTCGGAAATGCCGGTCAAATACTGGAAGAACCTGCCCGAGGCCGAGCTGATCGCGCCCCTCATCGCCCAGGCGCAGATCCGCAGTGACCGCATGGTCGAGACTGGCGCGACCGACGCCAATGTTCGTCCGCACAGACTTCGGCTCGTCGAGCCGCCGCCCGTGCCTGAGGCCGGCACGATCGAGGCGATACGCGCCGCCGCCGGCGACTGCCGCGCCTGCCCGCTTTGGAAGCCGGCGACGCAGACTGTCTTCGGCGAGGGGCCGCCCGACGCCGCCGTCGTCTTCGTCGGCGAGCAGCCTGGCGACAAGGAGGACCTCGACGGCCGTCCCTTCGTCGGCCCGGCCGGTCAGCTGTTCGATCAGGCGCTTGCCGAGGCTGGCGCCGACCGGACGAAGGCCTATGTCACCAACGCCGTGAAGCACTTCAAATTCACGCCACGCGGCAAGTCGCGTATCCACCAGACCCCGGCCCCGGACGACATTCGCGCCTGCCAGCCGTGGCTTCAGAAGGAGATCGCCCTGATCCGCCCCAAACTGATCGTGGCGCTCGGCGCCACGGCGGCGCGGTCGGTGTTCGGCAAGGTGATGGCCGTGGGCGCCAATCGCGGGCGGCCGATGTCACTTCCTGATGGATCGCAGGCGCTGATCACGGTGCACCCGTCCTATCTGCTGCGCCTGCCGGACGAGCGGGCCAAGGCGGAGCAATACCGGCTGTTCGTTCAGGATCTGGCCCTTGCGGCCAGCTACTTCGACCGCGCCGCATAGCCGCGCCGGTTCGCAAGCTCCCGGCGGCTCGCTAGAAGGGGACCATGAACACGGGCATCAGGCTGGGCGTCGACCTCGGCGGCACCAAGATCGAGTCAGCGGTGATCGGCTCAGACGGCAGGTTCCTCGACCGCCGGCGTGTCCCCAATCCGCGAACCTATGAGGCCATGCTCGACGCCATCGCCGGGCTGGTGGAGGCCAGCGAACGCGAGGTCGGTCTGAGCTTCGATCGGCTGGGTTTCAGCATCCCCGGTTCGCCCTCTCTGGCGAATGGTCTGATCCGGAACGCCAACTCCACCTTCATCAACAACCGGCCTCTGGGCGCCGATCTTGAGGCCCGGCTGGGACGCAAGGTCCGGCTCGCCAATGACGCCAACTGCCTGGCGCTTTCCGAGGCGGCCGACGGCGCCGGGGCGGGGCAGCCGGTCGTCTTCGGCATCATCGCCGGAACGGGGCTGGGCGGCGGCCTGGTCGTCAACGGGCGGCTCATCGAGGGGCGCAATGGCCTCGGCGGCGAGTGGGGTCATCTGCCCCTCCCCCACGCCGGACCCGACGAGCAGACGAGTTGCTGGTGCGGGCGCAGGAACTGCCTGGAGACCTTCCTCTCCGGCTCGGGCCTGCAGCGTGACTTCCAGGTGGCGACAGGCGAGACCCTCAACAGCGAGACGATTATCGAACGAGCCCGCTCGGGGGATGCTGAGGCTGCCCAGGCAGTGGCCCGCCTGATCGAGCGTTTCGGCCGCGCCCTCAGCCTGGTGGTCAGCACGATCGATCCCGACGTGATCGTGATCGGGGGCGGCCTGTCGAACATCCCCGAGATCATCGCCGGCGTCGAACAGTCCGTCCGCCCCCATGTGTTTTCTGACGCAGTCGACACGCCGATCCGGGCGGCGATCCACGGGGACTCATCGGGCGTACGCGGGGCCGCCTGGCTCTGGCCGGACTAGACCGGAAGACCTTTCAGGGTCTCGACAAAGTCGTCGCGCCACCAGCGCACATCCTGGGTCCGGACGGTATCGAGCATGGCGGCATGGCGCTCACGACGTTCCTCGAGCGGCATGTCGACCGCACGGAGCAAGGCCTCGGCAATGCCGTCCGGATCGTAGGGATTGACGATCAGGGCCTCGGGCAACTGGGCCGCCGCGCCCGCAAAGCGCGACAGGATCAGCACACCCGGATCTTCGGCGCGCTGGGCGGCGACGTATTCCTTGGCCACCAGGTTCATGCCGTCGCGAAGGGGGGTCACGAGCCCCACGCTGGACGCGCGATAGACCCCGGCCAGTTCTGAGCGGCTGTAGCCTCGATTGATGTAGCGGATCGGGCTCCAGTCCATCAGGGCGAAGCGGCTGTTGATCCCGCCGACCTTGGCGGCCAGCCGGTCGCGCAGGTCCTGATACGCCCCGACGTTGTCGCGTGAGGTCGGCGCGATCTGAATCATCATCGTCTGACGCGCGCGCTCGGGCCAGCGCTCCAGGAAGCGCTCGTAACCCGCCAGCCGCTCCTCCAGCCCCTTGGAGTAGTCCAGGCGTTCGACCCCGACGATGAGGGAGCGGAACGCCCCGTGCGCGGCCATGCGGTCATAGGTGCGGATCGCCGCCGGGCTTTTCGTCAGGGCCTCGAAGCCTTCGACATCCAGGCCGATCGGGAAGGCGCGCGCCTCGACCGAACGTCCGAACGCCTCCAGCCGGCCGTTTTCGAGACGTCGCCCGTCCGCCTCGGACACGACGTATTCGGCCAGCGCGTTGACCGAATCCTCGGTTTGCAGCCCAACCAGGTCGAAGGCGAACAGCGCTTCCACCAACTCCTTGTGCCGCGGCAGGGTCACGAGCAGCTGCGGCGCAGGCCAAGGGATATGAAGGAAGAAGCCGATCGGATTGTCGACGCCGAGCTTCCTCAACTCCTGCGCCACCGGGATCAGGTGGTAGTCGTGAACCCAGACCAGGTCGCCGGGCTTGATCAGCGGCCGGACCGCTTCCGCGAACCGCTTGTTGACCCGTGCATAGCCGGCGCCAAAGGCCCGATCATAGGCTGTCAGGTCGATCCGGTGATGGAACAGCGGCCACAGGGTCGCATTGGCGAAGCCGTCGTAATACTCGGCCACGTCGTCCGGCTCGAGGTCGATCAGGGCGGTCGTCACGCCCTTGGTGGTGCTAATCTGGGGCTCGCCGGTGAAGGTCTCGGTCGTCTGGCCGCTCCAGCCGAACCACAGGCCGGAATAGGCCTTCAACGCCCCATGAAGCGCGACGGCAAGTCCCCCGGCCTGACCCTTGTCGCCCGGCGGCGTCACCCGGTTCGAGATGACGATCAGGCGGCTCATCGGGCGTGGCTCCAGGGCCGGCTGAGCAGGTTCGCGCAATTGATCAGCCCGACCAGCGAATAGGTCTGGGGGAAGTTGCCCCACAGGCTGCCGTCCTGCAGGCTGATGTCCTCGGAGAGCAGGCCGACGTGATTGCGACGGCCCAGCATTTCGCGGAACAGCTCGCAGGCGTCATCCGTGCGTCCGTCGCGGTGCAGGGCTTCGATGAACCAGAAGGTGCAGAAGTTGAACGCCGCCTCCGGTTCGCCGAAGTCGTCCGGCAGGTCGTAGCGGAACAGGTTGCTGCCCCGCCGAAGCGAGGTCTCGACGGCCTTCAGCGTATCCCGGTGGCGGCTGTCGTCCGGCTCGAGGAACACCAGGTCGACCAGCTGCAGCAGGCTGGCGTCCATGATGTCGTCGTCGAAAACGGCCGAGAAGCGGTTCTCGGAGGCTACAAAAGCGCGCGTTTCGATCGAATGACGGATGCGGTCGGCCTGCTCGCGCCAGTACACCGCCCGCTCATCCATGCCCACGCGTTTGGCGGCCTTGGCCATCCGGTCGCAGGCGGCCCAGCACATGGCGGCGCTGTAGGTATGGATGTGGGCCCGGTTCCTGAGTTCCCACAGGCCGGCGTCCGGCTGGTCGTGCAGGGCCACGGCCCGCTCGGCGACGCGCTCTAGCTGGTCGAAGTCCGCCCGCGTGGCAGGCCGGATCAGGCGTTCGTCGAAGAAGGCCTGGATGCCGGACAGGACGATCTGGCCGTAGACGTCGTTCTGGAGATGCTCGGCCGCCTGGTTGCCGACGCGGACCGGTCCCATGCCGCGATATCCCGGCAGGTGCGGTGCGACCCATTCGGTGAGCGTCGTCTCCATACCCACGCCATAGAGGGGCTGGATGTGACCGCCATCGGCGGCGTCGACGATGTTGCGGAGGTAGCCGAGGTAGTTTTCCAGGATGTCCATCGCCCCGAGGCGGGTCAGGGCCTGGACGACGTAATAGGCGTCCCGGATCCAGCAATAACGGTAGTCCCAGTTGCGGCCGCTGCCCGGGAATTCGGGAATCGAGGTGGTCATGGCCGCGACGATCGCGCCGGTTTCCTCATAGACGCAGAGCTTGAGCGTGATGGCCGCGCGTATGACTTCGCTCTGGAAATCGAGCGGGATGACCAGGGTGCGCACCCATTCGCGCCAGTAGGTCTCGGTCGCTGCCAGGAAGCCCTCGATGCGGTTCAGGACATCGCCCTCGAAGGTCTCGTCGGGTCCCAGGTAAAGGGCCAGCGGCTCTTCCAGCCGGAAGGTCCGCTCGTCGAGAATGGCCGAGACCGAGCCTGAGGTCGTCAGGCGCATGGCCATGTCCGAGCCCTGATAGGCGATATGACTGGACCCAGCGCGCGCCGGAGCGGGCTCGGCGCCCCAGTCGCGCATCGGGCGAAAGCGAACCGAGACGCGGGGCGCCCCGCGCAGGGGCCTGATCAGGCGGGCGAAGGCCGGCGGGCGAAAGGTTCTGCCAAACAGCTTCTGACGCGGGGCGAAGTCGATGATCTCGAAGGCCGCGCCCGTATCGTCCTCGATCTCTGTGCGCAGGATTGGCGTGTTGCGCAGATAGCTCTGGGTGATCGTCGCGGACCGGGCGGGCTCGATCGACCAGACGCCGGTGGCCTCCGCCGCGTCGGCGTCGACACCGCTCAGGAGGTTGGAGAAGACCGGATCGGAATCGACCCGCGGCAGGCAGGCCCAGACCATCCGGCCCTGGGTGTCGATCAGGCCGCTGACGGCGCAGTTGCCGATGGGCGCGAGATTCAGGTCTGCAATCATCGGGCGGCCTCCAGCCAGGTCAGGACAGCCTCGACGTCGGGCAGCCGATAGTCGGCGCCGGACCCGGCCCGGTCCCCGACCAGCACGCCATGGCCGCCGAGCGCCTGGGCGGCGCGGATGCCGTCCTCGTCGGTGACGTCGTCGCCGACGAAGATCGGACGGAAGCCTCGGAAGGGCTCGAGCTCCATCAGGGTGCGGACGGCCAGACCCTTGTCGCCGGCGGCCTCGCGGACTTCGAAGACCATGTCACCAGGCTGGCCCTTGAGGCCGGTCTCGGATGCGAGCGCCCTGCCGAAGGCCTGGGTCTCCTCCGCAAACTGGGGAGCCTGCCGGTAATGGAGGGTCAGGCCCGGACCCTTGTCTTCCAGGATCATGCCGGGTCGTGCGCCGGCGAAGGCTTTGGCCCGTTCAAGCGCTCGGGCCAGGCCGGGAGATGCGTCGGCGGACCGAAGCACGCCGCCCTGACAGCGGATCGACAGGCCGTGGACCCCGGCCACGACGGCGCACGCGCCGTCGAGAATCCGGTCGGCATCGGCGATGGTCCGGCCAGTGACCACGGCCAGCCGGCCGTTCATGACTTGCGACAAGGTGCGAAGGAGCTCGGTGCGGCGGGCCAGGGGCCCCACGTCCTCGGGTCGCGGAGCGAGCGGGGCCAACGTCCCGTCGATGTCGAGGAACAGAGCGTCCCGAGCGGGATCGATCGCGGGCGGACGCAAATACAGTTCCGACGAGCGGCGAGCGCTCGCGGAGGAAGAGGTCAATGTGGGCATGCGCCTTGAACCTAGGAACTCAAACCCAACGGGCCAAGCTTTACCGTGGTTCCCCGATTTCTGCCGCAGCGCAGCAATTGGCGGTGTCGGTGTCGGTCTGAAACCACACCGACACGGCCGACAGGAGCGACATGTCAGTGTCGGTGTCGGTCCGAAAGAACACCGACACGACCGACAGGACTGGCGCCAGTCGGTGGTGCGTCTGCTCGCGGCTGAACCATGTCAAAGACCGGGCGACAGTCTGAGGCCATCCCAGACGACGGGGAAAACCCGGCTGTTCAGCGAGGCGATTGCCTTGCGCGTCCGACGCCTGACCGGGCCGGGACCGGGCGCCTAGAGGTCAATCACCTTGCCCGGGTTCATCAGGTTCTGCGGATCGAGCGCTTGCTTGATCAAAGCCATGACCTGAACCGCCTCGCCGTGCTGGGCGACCAGGTGCTTCTTCTTGCCGAGGCCGATGCCGTGCTCGCCGGTGCAGGTGCCGCCGACGGCGAGGCCCCGGGCGACCATCCGGTCACTGAGGGCCTTGGCGGTCGCCTGCTCGTCGGCGTTGTCGCGGTCGACCAGCAGGATGCAATGGAAGTTGCCGTCGCCGACGTGGCCCAGGATCGGGCCGACAATGCCCGAGGCGTCGATGTCGGCGCGGGTCTGCAGGATCGTCTCGGCCAGATGCGAGACTGGCACGCAGACGTCTGTGATGACGGCCGCCGCGCCCGGCCGCAGGGCCAGGGCCGCGAAGTAGGCCTTGTGCCGCGCGTCCCACAGCTGGTCGCGCTCTTCCTGGGCCGAGGCCCAGCGGAATTCTCCCCCGCCGTGGCCGGCCGTGATCTCGGCCACCATCCCGGCCTGTTCCTTGACCGCCGCGGGTGAGCCGTTGAACTCCAGGAACAGGGTCGGGACTTCGGCGTAGTCGGTTCCCGAAAAGGCATTGAAGGCCTTCATCGAGAGCGCGTCGAGCAGCTCCATGCGGGCCATCGGGATGCCGTACTGGACCGCCTCGATCACCGTGTTGACGGCCCCTTCCAGGTTCTCGAACGGGCAGACAGCGGCGATCACATCCTCGGGCTGACCATGCAGGCGCAGCTGGATCTCGGTGACGATGCCGAGGGTGCCCTCCGAACCCGTGAAGAGGTTGGTCAGGTCATAGCCGGCCGAAGACTTGCGAGCGCGCCCGCCGGTGCGGATCACCCGGCCGTCCGCCAGCACCACTGTCAGGCCCATGACATTGGCGCGCATGCCGCCGTAGCGGATCGTGGTGGTGCCTGACGCATTAGTGGCCACCATGCCGCCTATGGAGGCGTCGGCGCCAGGATCGACCGGGAACCAAAGCCCCAGGTCCTTCACATGGGCGTTGAGCTGCTTGCGGGTGACGCCGGCCTGGACCCGGCAGTCCAGATCGGGGCCGGAGACCTCGAGGATCTCATTCATCTCGGACAGGTCGATCACCAGGCCGCCACGCGGGGCCAGCACGTGGCCCTCCACCGATGACCCTGCGCCGAAGGCGATGACTGGCAGGCCGTGTCGGCCACAGATCGCGACAGCGTCGGCCACCTCTTCGGTGGAGCGGACCATCAAAACCGCATCGCCGGGAAGATCCGGGTGGAATCCCTCGACCGACGCGTGGTTGCGCCGCACGGCTTCCGACGTGGACAGGGCGGCCCCGAAGCGGACGGCCAGCTCGCCGATGGCGGCCTGGGCTCCGGCGGCCTGTCTCTGAAGCGGGCGGCTCATGGCGGAAAATCCTCGCGGGGCGACGGGGCCGCCCAGTGTTGCATTTGGACCATACCTCCGGCGCAGAGCCTTGTGTGGCCGAGGGATTTGCAGCGCGGATGTGAGCCTTTGCACGCGGCACGATCCCGCCTCCGAGGCGATTGCGAGGAACTCCGTTCGGAAAGCCCGCGTTTTGCGCCCCGACAAGGTGGGTACGACCGAAGGAGTGAGACGATGCGCAAGCACGCGCTGACAGTTTCCATGATGGCCCTCTCGCTTGCCGTTCCGGCGGTAGCATTGGCCGATGATCACGGCCGAGGCCGGGGCCATGAGGCTCGCGCCGAGGATGGCGGCGGGCCTGGTCAGGGCCGCGGCGGCGAGGATCGCGGCGGCCGCGGCGGTGGCCGTGAAGAGCGCGGCCGAGGCCGCGAGGACCGCGGCCAAGGACGTGAGCGCGCCCAGGTCGAGGTTCGCGCCGCCGCTCAGGCTGATCGCGGCCGTGGCGAGGGCCGCCGAGACCGCGATGAGGATTCCATGATCGGCCGCCTCGCGCGCGATGCCGAGCGCGGTCGTGATCGCGATCGCGGTCGCGACGATCGCCCGGTCGTCGTGGTTCGTGATGACGACCGTCCAGTGGTGGTGGTGCGTGATGAGCGCTCGGACCGCGACTTCCGCGACGCGCTGCGCGACCTGGAACGCCGCGACGACCGCGAACGCCGCGAGGCTATTCGCGACTTCGAGCGCCGGCTGGACGGCAGGGATCTTCGCGTCTTGCGCGACGGCGACCGCGACTATGTCGTGCTCGTGCGCGACCGCGACTATCGCGTGATCGACGGCTGCCCGCCCGGCCTGGCCTGGCGGAACAATGGCTGCCTGCCTCCGGGTCAGGCGCGCCGTCTGGAACGCGCGGCTTACTATGACTGGCTGTGGGACCGCCGCGACGACGACTACCGCTATCGCTATCAGGACGGTTACGTCTACCGGACCAACAACAACGGCGGACTGTCGGGCTGGCTTCCGGTGCTGGCGGGTGCGCTCGGTCTGAACAACGTCTGGCCGCAGCAGTACGCCTATGAGCCGGTGCCCCAGTACTACAGCAGCTACTACGGCCTGGGTGACCGGTACGACTACCGGTACGCTGACGGCGTCGTCTATGCGCTGGACCCGCGCACCAACCGGATCCAGCAGGTCAGCGCGCTTCTGACGGGCGATCCCTGGACGGTCGGCCAGCAGATGCCGAAGGGCTACGATGTCTACAACGTGCCCTATCAGTACCGTACCCAGTACCGGGACACGCCGGACAGCTGGTACCGATACAACGATGGCTACGTCTATCAGGTCGACCCGACGACGCAGCTCGTCCAAGCCGTCATCCAGTTGCTGACGTAAGGGGTCCGCTGATGAAGAGTCTCTCACGCATGGCGGCGGCGTCCGCCCTGGCCCTCATCGTCGCCGCCTGCGGTTCGCGCGAGGAAGGCGCGGCCGCGGGCTCGGCGATGGAGCCGGCCGATGAATCCCTGGCCGTGGCGCTCGACCGCGACGACCAGTTCGACACCCTGGACGAGGTCGTAGGCAACGCCGAGCTGGAAACGGTGCTGGAGGGCGTCGGCCCCTACACCGTGATCGCCCCGGTCAATGCGGCCTTCGAGGCCGCAGGCCGGACCGGCGCCGACTTCGCCGGAGAGGAGATGCGGGCCCAGGGCGCGGAGCTTGTCCGCGCGCATCTGCTGCCGGGCGCGGTGACCCGCGCCGATCTGGAAGCCGCCATCGAGCGGGCCGGTGAAGGCGGCGCCGAGATGCGCACCATGTCGGACGGTGTCCTGACCTTCACGCGCGACGGCGACGACATTGTCGTCACTGCCGAGGACGGGTCGTCGGCGCGCATGACCGGCGAGGAGTTCCTCGCCTCCAACGGCGTGATCCAGCCGGTCGACGCGATCCTGGTGGCCCGGGCGGAAGCGGCGGCGGACTAGGCGCTCGCCGACCAGGCCTGGACGACGCGTTCCAGCACATCCAGCGGCATCGCGCCGCCGTCCAGCACGGCGGCGTGGAAGCCCTTGATGTCGAACCGATCGCCCATTCGGGTGCGGGCCTCGGTCCGCATCCGGTCCAGCTCGGTGTGGCCGATCTTGTAGCCGCAGGCCTGACCCGGCCAGACGCAGTAGCGTTCGCACTCGCTCTCGGCGGCGCCCGGGGCCAGGCCCACCGTCTCGATCATGTAAGCGATGGCCTGTTCGCGGCTCCAGCCCTGGGCGTGCAGACCCGTGTCGATGACGATGCGGGCGGCGCGGTACAGGAACGACTGGTGGAAGCCGAGCATCCCCTCGGGGAAGTCGTCGTACATGCCCAGTTCCGCCGCCAGTTGTTCGGCGTAGAGACCCCAGCCCTCCCCGTAGGCGTTGAACCCGAGCGCCTTGTGCAGCAGCGGTGTGTCGGTGGCTTCGAGCGCCAGTGAACCCTGCAGGTGATGGCCCGGCAGGCTCTCGTGATAGGTCAGGGTCGGCAGCGCCCACTTCGGCCAGATCGCCGTGTCGACCAGGTTGATATAGTAGGCGCCCGGGCGCGACCCATCCAGCGAGCCCGACTGCGCATAACCCCGCGGCGCGCCCAGTTCGATCGCCGGCGGGACGCGGCGGATTTCCACCCGGGCCCGCGGCATGCGGGAGAACACCTCCGGCATCCGCGCCGTGACCGCCTCGAGCTGGACGTTCAGGTCGGCCAGCAGTTGCGCCCGGCCCGCGTCGTCGTTCGGATAGAGATAGCGCGGCTCGCGACCCATGGCCGTCAGGCGGGCGCCGACCGAGCCTTCGGTGTAGCCCCGTTCACGCAACAGCGGATCGGCCAGGGCCTGGATCTGCGCCACCTGGTCGAGGCCCACCTGATGAGCCTCCTGCGGGCTCAGTCCCGTCGAGGTCTGGAACCTCAGGCACAGGTCGTAATAGGCCTCGCCCTGACGGCGGGCGCCGATGCCGGCGTCGTGGACGGCCTGGGGCCGGTGCCGCGTCAGGAAGTCGATCTGGCCGTCCAGCGCCGCCGCGATCGGGCCGTTCACGATGTCGGACGCCTGCCCGCTCCACTCGCCGGGCACTCCCGCCTCGCCAGTCTTGCGGACCAGCGGCTGGACCAGCATCGCGTCGAGGTTCCCGCGCAGCGAGCGGAGCTGGGTCAGGGCCTTGTCCATCACGAAGTCGGGCGGAAGGATCCGGTGATCCGAGGCGTCGATCCGGGCCCGCTCAGTCTCGTGATTCAGCCCCTCGGCGAAGCTTTCCAGCCGGGCCAGATAGGCCTGGGCGTCATGGGCGTCGGCGACCGTATGCTGGCTGTCCATGAAATCCGGGACCGCCTGATACAGCCCCGTCAGCTGGCTGATCACATAGGGGCAGGGATACATGTAGCTGTCGACGCCGCCGAACGCGAAGGCGTCGATCTCGACCGCCCGGTCGCTCATCCAGACGACGGTGTCATAGTCCGAGCGGTCACGACCGGTCAGCTGGCTCGCGTCGATCCGTCCGAGCGCCTGACGCGCGGCCGCAACGGGCTTCAAGACGTTCAGGCGATCCGCATAGGACCGGCTGTCGATCCGCGACTTCAGCGCCGCATGCTCGCCGGTGTCGAGGCCGAGGCCGGTCGCGCCCATCGGCGATGCCTCGAGGAAGTCAGCGAAGATCGCATCGTACAGCGCCCTCGCCTCGCCCCGCGCCGGGCTGGCGGGCGGGGTCGGCGCGATGGTCTGGCACCCGGCCAGAAGGCCCGCCCCCGCGGCGCCCATGAGAAGCTGACGACGATCGAGCATGACGGGCACTCCGGTTGCGTGGCCCCTTTAGAGCGGTCGCCGCCGCAGGGAGCAAGCCGGGCCCGGCCCGATTGTGGTGATCCCCAGCCAAGCTTGAGCGTTATGCCTCCATGAACAAGTCAAACAGGCCGGCCGTCCTCAA
>CAMLNT010000013.1 GCA_946481425.1 uncultured Brevundimonas sp. | reverse complement strand
AGCTCGGCCAGGTCGCCTGGGACGCCCCCAGCACCTCTCCGGCCAGATACAGCGAGCCACAGATCAGGACCCGGCCCGCGCCCTCGCTGAGCGCGACCTTCAGGGCCACCTCGACGTTGGGCGCCGACTGGGCCCTCAGGCCAACCTTCTGAGCGGCCCGCGCCAGGGCCACCGGTTCGTGACAGGCCCCCTCGAACGGCACGGTGAAGACCGGCGCCCCGGTCAGGGCCAGGGCCTGGAAGAAGCCGTCCGCATCCTTGTTCGCCAGCATCCCGACGATCAGCGCCAGCGGCCGCGGGCTGCGCAGGTCCAGTTGCATCACCGCATCGGCCACGGCGCGCGCAGCATGCGGATTGTGCCCGCCGTCGAGCCACAGCTCGGCCCCGACCCGGCGAGCCGCCTCGGCATAGGGGCCGGCCGTCAGTGGCTGCATACGCCCCGGCCAGCGAACGGCCTTCAGGCCGTTCGCGATCGCTTCCTCCGAAAACCCCACCTGCAGGGCCGCCGCGACCGCCAGGCCCGCGTTGTCCGCCTGATGCGGCCCGGTCAGACCCGGCGCCGGGAGGTCCAGCAGACGGTCCTCTCCCTGATAGATCAGCCCGCCGCGCTCGGCCCAGGCGTCGAAATCCCGGCCCATGATCGTCAACGGCGCGCCCACCCGTTCGGCCTGCGCCTCGATCACCGCAAGCGCCGTGTCCTGTTGGCGGGCGATCACCGCCGGCCTGCCACGCTTCAGGATTCCCGCCTTCTCCTGGGCCACGCCGGCGAGGTCCGTGCCTAGGAACTCCGCATGGTCCAGATCCACCGGCGCAATGACCGAAAGCTTCGGCGTTGCAATTACATTGGTGGCGTCCAGTACGCCGCCGAGCCCAACCTCCACGATGGTCAGATCAGCCGGGACCTCCGCCATTGCGAGGAAAGCCGCGGCCGTGGTCATCTCGAACACCGTTGCCGTGATGTTGCCGTCAACCGCCTCTAGCCTGTCGAGAATGGCTTCCAGTTCAGTGTCTTCGATCAGACGGCCCGCCAGGCGAATGCGCTCGTTGAACCGAACGAGGTGGGGCGATGTATATACATGTGTCCTGCGCCCGTCCGCCTCCGCCATCGCGCGCAGAAAGGCGACCGTCGAGCCTTTTCCGTTGGTCCCGGCCACATGGACGACCGGCGGAAGGCGATCCTGCGGGTCACCGACAGCCGCCAGCAGCCGCCGGATGCGCTCCAGCGACAGGTCGATCCGCTGCGGATGCCGCGCGGCGAGGCGTTGGGAGATCGGGTCCTTCACGCGGGAAGGGTTAGGCCGCCTTGCGACGACCGTCCATCAGGACCGAAAGGATCCGACCGAGCGTATCCGGCAGTTCGGCGCGCGGCACGACCTTGTCGACCATGCCCTTCTCCTGAAGGTACTCGGAGCGCTGGAAGCCAGGCGGCAGCTTCTCGCGGATGGTCTGCTCGATCACGCGCGGGCCGGCGAAACCAATCAGGGCCCCCGGTTCGGCCAGATGCACATCGCCGAGCATCGCATAAGAGGCCGTGACCCCACCGGTCGTGGGATCGGTCAGGACCACGATGTAGGGCAGGCCCGCCGCCTTGATCTCGTTGATGGCCAGGGTCGTGCGGGCCATCTGCATCAGGGACAGCGCGCCTTCCTGCATGCGCGCGCCACCCGCGGCCGTGAAGCACACCATCGGGCAACCGCGCTCGATCGCCGCGCGGGCGGCGGTGATGAAGCCTTCGCCGGCGGCCATGCCCAGCGACCCGCCCATGAAGGCGAAGTCCTGCACCAGCACCACGGCGTATTCGTCACGGATACGGCCAAAGCCGATCGACATGACATCCTTTGTCCCCGACGCCTTGCGCGCCGAATTCAGGCGTTCCCGATAGGGCCGGCCATCGGAGAACTTCAGCGGGTCTTCCGGAACGTCCGGGGTCGGCAGGGCCTCGTACTGGCCGCCATCGAAGGTGATCGACAGCCGCTGACCGGCATTGATCCGCATGTGCTTGCCCGACGGGGTGACCCACAGGGCCGCCTCCAGCTCGGGGCGATAGATCATCTCACCGGTATCGGGATCCTTGACCCACAGGTTCTCAGGCGTGTCCCTGCGGCCCACGATCTTGCGAACGCCGGGCGCGATGCGCGCCAGCCAGCCGCCGCCACGCTGGCGCCGCTCGGCGGGCGGACGCTGCGGTCCGGTCGGATCGTCGGGTTTTCCGGCCATGGCCATCGTCTAACGCTCTTTGCCTTCCGGCGCGAGCCGCGCGGTCCGCACGGCCTGGGCCAACTCATGCGCTTTCGACAGAACGGCCGGGCCCGCCGGTCGGTTCTCGCCTAGAGCGCGATCGATCTCTTCCACCAGGGCCGATCCGACCACGACCGCGTCGGCGACGCGCGCGACCTGAGCAGCCCGCTGGGGCGTCTTGATGCCGAAACCGACGGCCACGGGCAAGCCGGAAGCTTCCCTAACGCGAACTACCGCGGGCGCGACGGCCGAGGCATCCGCCTCCTTCACGCCCGTCACGCCGGCCACCGAAACGTAATAGACAAAGCCGCTTGTACGCTCGGCCACCACCTTCAGGCGGTCGTCATCGGTGGTGGGGGTCGCCAGACGGATCAAGGCAATGTGATGGGCGTCCAGCGCGTCGGTCAGCGGCCCCGCTTCTTCCGGCGGGCAATCCACGACGATCAGCCCGTCCACGCCTGAGTCGGCGCACAGGCTCGCGAAGGCTTCGTAGCCCATCGTCTCGATCGGGTTCAGGTAGCCCATCAGGATCAGCGGCGTATCGGCGTCTCCGGCACGGAAGTCGGCCGCCAGCGCCAGCGTGCCCTTCATCGTCAGTCCGGCTTTCAGACCCCTCAGCGCCGCCTTCTGGATCGGCGGCCCCTCGGCCATCGGGTCGGAGAAGGGAAAGCCCAGCTCGATGATGTCGGCGCCGGCCGCGGGGAGGCCGCGCAGGATCTCAAGCGCCTCCTCACGGGAGGGGTCGCCGGCCATCACATAGGCCACGAAGGCGGCCCGGCCCTCGGCCCTCAGGGCCGCGAATCGGGCATCGATACGGGCGGTGGTCACAGCTCCACCCCCAGGTGCTTGGCCACGGTGAAGATGTCCTTGTCCCCCCGGCCGCTCATCAGCAGGACGATATCGCCGTCCTGACCGACCTCGCGGGCGATCTCGCCGGCCCGGGCCAGCGCATGGGAGGGCTCCAGCGCCGGGATGATGCCCTCGAGCTTCGAGCAGAGCTGGAAGGCGTCCAGCGCCTCCTGATCGGTAGCGGAGCGATATTCAGCCCGACCGATGTCGTGCAGCCAGGCGTGCTCCGGCCCGATGCCGGGATAGTCCAGCCCCGCCGAGATCGAGTGACCCTCGACGATCTGGCCGTCGTCGTCCTGCAGCAGGTAGGTCCGGTTGCCGTGCAGCACGCCGGGACGCCCGCCCTTCAGGCTCGCCGCATGGTCTGGCGTGTCGAGCCCATAGCCCCCCGCCTCGACCCCGATCAGGCGCACGTCTTCGTCCCCAATGAAGGGGTGGAAAGCGCCGATCGCATTGGATCCGCCGCCAATGCAGGCGACGACAGCGTCGGGCAGTCTGTTTATCTGGGCCAAAGACTGTTTGCGGATCTCGTTGCCGATCACCGACTGGAAGTCGCGCACCATGGCCGGATAGGGCGCCGGGCCCGCCGCCGTGCCGATGATGTAATAGGTGTCGCCGACATTGGTGACCCAATCGCGCATGGCCTCGTTCATGGCGTCCTTTAGGGTCGCCGCGCCCGAGGTAACCGGGAAGACTTCGGCGCCGAGGAGCTTCATGCGGAAGACGTTCGGCTGCTGCCGCTCGACGTCGACCGCGCCCATGTAGACGGTGCAGGGCAGACCGAAGCGGGCGCTGACCGTGGCCGAGGCCACGCCGTGCTGACCCGCACCCGTCTCGGCGATGATCCGCGTCTTGCCCATGCGGCGGGCCAGGAGAATCTGGCCCATGCAGTTATTGATCTTGTGCGCGCCGGTGTGATTCAGGTCCTCGCGCTTCAGCCAGATGCGCGCACCGCCGAAATGCTCGGTCAGGCGCTCGGCGAAGTAGAGCGGGCTGGCGCGGCCGACGTAGTGCTCCAGAAAGCCGTCCAGCTCGGCCTGGAAGCTCGGGTCTGCCTTGGCCTCGGCATAGGCGGCGTCGAGCTCATGGATCGCGGGCATCAGGGTTTCGGATACGAACCGACCGCCATAGGGCCCGAAACGGCCCTGGTCGTCCGGCCAGACATAGGCGTTGGATAAGGTCACTTGGCTTTGCTCACTGCCGCGGGGAGACGGAGTTTACGTGATCCAGGAAGGCCTGGATCAGGCCGATGTCCTTAACACCCGCTACGCTTTCGACGCCAGACGAGACGTCCACCATCGGCGCACCCGTTCGCACGATTGCCTGGCCGACGTTCTCGGGCGTCAGCCCGCCGGCGAGGAACCACGGCCTTGTCAGGCGCAACCCGGACAGCAAGCCCCAGTCAAAGGCATGGCCCAGGCCGCCCGGCCGGTCTGCGCCCTTCGGTGGCCGAGCGTCGAACAGCAGATGGTCGACCGCCAGATCCCAACCCGCGACCTCTGCGAGATCCTCCGTCGAAGACACCCCTAGGGCCTTGATGATCCGCGCGCCCGTGCGGTCCCGCACGGCCCGCGCCCGATCGATCGTCTCGGAGCCATGCAGCTGAAGATAGTCGGGACGCACCGCCTGCATGATCGCGTCAAGTTCGGCGTCACCGGCGTCGACCGTGAGCACCGCCACCGGAAGCGGCCGGCCGGTTTCCCTCACCAGGGCCGTCATGGCATCGAGTCCGAGATGGCGAGGGCTGGGCGCGAACGACACCAGACCCACTAAGGACGCGCCGCCGTCGGCCGCTGCCCGCACCGCCTCGGCCGTCTTCACGCCACAGATCTTGGTCCTGACCATGCTGCTCCCTAGCACGACGCCGGCCACATGACGGATTCGTCATTAGCGCCGTCTTAGCGATGTTGAGGTTACGGCTCCTTCTGATCTTCGGAGGGCCGTCGTGCAGAATGCCCAGACCCTGTCACCACGGCGCCTTCTGGCGAGAGTGCTGGCGCTCGTCGCGCTCGGCGTGGCGGCGACGGCGGTCTCGCTCGCGGCGGTGGCCTGGACGAGCTTCAATACCCTGACCGCCGTCTGGCCGACGAACGCCCTGATCATCCTGGCCATCCTGCGGGGCCCCAAGGACTGGTCCTGGCGCGGGGGAGTGGGTCTCGCAGCCTATGCCGCCATGGTCGTGGCCGTCATGTTCGCTGGCGCGCCGCTGCTCGGCGCCATGATTATCTCCCTGACGAACATCATCGAGATCGGGATCGCCGTGCTGCTGCTGGCGCGGTTCAACCTCATCGGCAAGGATCTTTGCGAGCCTTGGCCGCTGGCCGGATTCCTTGTGTGCGCCGCCATTATCGCCCCGGCGGTCGCGGCGACCGCAGCCATGCCCATCCTCGCCCAGCTGGGCGGCGGAGCCCTGGGCCAGGTCTGGTGGGACTATTTCGCCGCAGACGCCCTCGGCATGGCGATCTTCGTGCCGTTCGGCATGGTCCTGACGCGCCAGCACCTGGCGCGCCTTGCGCGCAAGCGAGACATGGCGCAGGCGGCGTTGATGCTCGCCGCCATCGCGGGCGGCTGCTACCTGCTGGTGCATTCCGGATCAGGAGCACTGACGCTGCTGGCGCCCCTGACAGTGCTTGCGACCCTTCGTTTCGGCCCAATCGGCGCCGCCGGCTCTGTTCTCTGGGCCGGCACCTTGGCGATCTCGTTCAATCTCCTCGGCCTTGGTCCGGTCGCTCCGGACACAGCCGGAATCCGGCCGGAACTGTTCGAACTGCAGGTGGGCCTGGCCATGCTGCCGCTGGTCACCCTGCCGATCGCCGCGGTTCTGGCTCAACGCGACAAGGCCGCCGAGGAGGCCAAGGTCGCCGAACGCGCCAAGTCCGAGTTCCTGGCCAACATGAGCCACGAGATTCGCACGCCCCTGAACGGCGTCGTCGGCATGGCCGGGCTCTTGGCCCAGACGGCGTCCACCGCGCGGGAACGCGAAATGGCCGAAATCATCCATGGATCGGGTGCGACGCTGGAGCGGCTGCTGTCCGATGTGCTCGACCTCGCCCGTCTCGATGCCGACGAGCTGACGATCGAGGACCAGCCCTTCCCGCTTTATGAGGCCGTCGGCGCGGTGGCCGCCTTTGCCCAGGTTCAGGCCGAGGCCAAGGGTCTGGCCTTCCATGTCGAGGCCGACGCGGTCATCGGATCGGTCCGCCAGGGCGACCCTGTGCGCCTGCGCCAGATCCTGGGCGCCCTACTGAACAATGCGGTCAAGTTCACCGAACGCGGCGAGATCCGACTGACGGTCACAGCCACCCCGGACGCCGTGAGCCTGTGCGTTCAGGACACGGGCGTGGGCCTCGACGCGGATGGAAAGGCGCGCGCCTTCGCGCGGTTCTCTCAGGCCGACGGCTCGATGACCCGCCGGTTCGACGGCGCAGGGCTCGGCCTGTCCGTTTCCGGGGACCTCGTCGCGCGCATGGGCGGCACGCTCGTCTGCGAGAGCACCCCCGGCGAAGGCTCGACCTTCACCGTCACCCTGCCTCTGGCCGAAGTCGAGGACAGCCGCGCTCCAGACGCCAGCGCACATCCCGTCGACAGTGATCGTCCGGTGCGCGTCCTCATGGCGGACGACCATGCCACCAACCGCAAGGTCGTCGAGCTGATCCTGGCCCAGGTCGATGTGGACTTGACCTCAGTCGAGAACGGGGAAGAGGCTGTGGCCGCCTTCCAGGCCGGTGACTTTGACGTAATCCTGATGGACGTGCAGATGCCGGTGATGGACGGCCTCAGCGCCGTTCGGGCCATCCGCGCGCGCGAACGGGCCTTGAACCTGCCCGCCACGCCGATCCTGATGCTGACCGCCAACGCCCTGCCGGAGCACGCCGCGGCCAGTCGTGCGGCCGGCGCCGATGCTCACCTGACCAAGCCGATCACGCCACCCGTGCTCATCAACGCCATCAGCCAGGCCCTGGCCGCCTCGCCTGCAGCGGCGGCGGCCTAGGCCGAAAAGATCGCCGCGATCCCGGCAGCGTCGAGCAGGCGCCACTGTCCCGGTTGGAGATCTCCGGGCATCTCGAGTCTACCGAGCCTTTCGCGGTGCAAGGCCTCGACGTGATTGCCGGCGGCGGCAAACATCCGGCGCACCATGTGATAGCGGCCCTCCGTCACTGTCAGCCTCGCCTCGGTCGGGGACAGCACCTCCAGCCCGGCCGGTTTCAGCGGCTTGTCGTCGCCGTCGAGCATCAGCTGGCCCGAGGCGAAAAGCGCGCCTTCCGCGCCGTTGAGCGGCCGCGCCAGCGTCGCCCTGTAGACCTTCGGCACATGGCGTTTCGGCGAGATGATCCGGTGCAGCAGGTCCCCGTCGTCGGTCATCAACAGTAGGCCCGAAGTCTCCTTGTCGAGCCTGCCTACCGTGGAGATCGCCGGGTCGCGCCGCCGCCAGCGGCTCGGCAACACATCATAGACGAGCGGCCCGTTCTCCTTATGGGAGCAGGTCATGCCCAGCGGCTTGTTCAGCAGGATCACCAACCCCTGAGGCGGATCGACGGGCTCGCCGTCCACAGTCATCCGGCTGGGCAGGTCGGGCGTGATCGAGATGCGCGTCGAGGCGTCAGTCAGGTCCGCGTCGTCGAGAGTGATCGCCCCCAGCCGCGCCAGTTCGGCGATATCGCGCCGCGAGCCGTAGCCCAGGGAGCCCAGGAACCGGTCCATCCGCATCGACGGCGTCTTCATTTTACGGCCTCGAAGACCTTGTAGCCGGCGCCTTCGACCACCGGCCGGACCCGGCCAAAAGCGCCATTGAGCTCTCGCTCATAGGGCAGGTGACGGTTGGCCACGATCCACGCCACGCCCCCGCGCCTCAGCAAGGCGGAGGCCTGCCGGATGAAGCCCTGCCCCAGCCGCCGGTCCTCTTCACCGCCGTCGTGGAACGGCGGGTTGGAAACAACGAAGTCGAGCGTTCCCGTCACAGCCAGGGTTCGGACATCCGCCCATTCGAAACTGGCCCGCGGGTCCTGAACATTCAGCCTGGCCGCCTCGACGGCCCGACGGTCCAGGTCGATCAGCCGCAACGAGGCCACGGCTGGGGACGCCAGCGCCACGGTCGCCAGGGCGCCGTAGCCACATCCCAGATCGGCGCCTGCCCCCGCCAGCGGTGCAAGGTGCTGGGCGAGCAGCGCGCTGCCCGGATCGATCCGGTCCCAGGCGAAGATCCCGGGCTGCGACCAGGCGTCCAGGCCCTCGACCCTCTGTCGCGCGCCGGCACGGATGGCGGCGTCGAGGCCATCGACGGCTTCCGGCCGGCTCAGCTGGATACGCCGATGATGCGCCTTCGCCGTTTCCTCCCCCTCCAGGCCAAAGCCCTGAAGGTCCTTCTTCAGACGCGCGCCGCCCTTGTCCTTGGGCGCCATGATGTCGAGCTTGCCGCCCGGCCTCAGGGCCCTGAGCGCCAGAGCCAGAGTGTAGCGCCGCTCGATCGCCCCCGGTGGGGCCAGGATCGTCGTGGCGTCGGCCGCGCCCTCGAGCACATCCTCCAGGCTCGCCGAGCCCGGAATGAGCGGCGAGGTCTGGATCGCATTCGTCGGCGGATCAAACACCAGCGGCGGGCGGCCGTAGAGATAGGCGGTCATGCGCGGGCTATAGACGAGCACGCTACGGCGCCAAAGCGGCGTATCGGACGCCGGACACAACCGAATCCCAAGCTCGGGCGTTTGAAGGCCCATGGCTCCGCGCCCCGATCGCCTTGAACGCGTAAGGAACCGCGCCCGCACGGCGGCGGCGCGCGCGGACGCGAGACTGCGCAAGACGTCGGACCGTCTGGCCGAATGGCGGCGCGCCCGCATCGACCCGATCGTGAGGCCCGCCGCTGTCGCCCTTGAGCCTGCCACCACACGCGTCGGTGACTGGCGGGATCGCTGGATGGCCTCCGAGTACGCCCCGGCGACCCTGTCGAAGCCCGGGCCAGCCCAGTACTGGACAATGGGCATCTTCGTCGGCCTGCTCGTCGCCGTCATCGCCTTCCTGGCCTGGTTCGACTGGAACTATCTCCGGGGCCCGATCAGTCGGATCGCGTCGGAGCGGCTGGATCGCGAGGTCGAGATCCGGGGCGATCTCGATGTCGACATCCTGCGGTGGACGCCTGAGGTCCACGTGGAAGGCCTTCGCGTTGGGGGGCCGGACTGGGCCAACGACCGCGACCTCGCCGATATCGAACAGCTCGACTTCCGGATCCGCGCCCTGCCGCTGCTGGCGGGTCGCATAGAGATGCCGGCGATCGAGGCGACGCGGCCTGTCGTCGTCCTGGTTGAGGATGCCGCGGGCAATCAGTCGTGGGACTTCTCGCGCGGCCCGGACACGGACGAGGGCCTGAACCTGCCCGCAATGCAGCGCATCCTCATCGAGGGCGGCGAGCTGACCTACGAGAACGCTCGACGCAACATCACCCTGAACGCCACCGTCGACGCCACCGAAACCCAGGTGGATGGCGAAGAGGGCGGCTTCCGCCTCACCGGCGACGGCACGCTGAACGGCAACGCCGTTTCGGTGAGCGCCAGGGGCGGGCCGCTTCTCTACGTTCGCCGCAACGAGCCCTACGCCTTCGAGGCGCGGCTGGAAGGATCCGGCACCCTCGTGACCGCCCAGGGCGAGGTGTCGCGGCCGTTCGATCTCGGCCATATCAGCGCCAATGTGACGGCGCGTGGCCAGGATCTGGCCGACGCCTACTATGTCACCACCGTCCCGTTCCCCAACACGCCCCCCTATCGCCTGTCGGGGCGTCTGACGCGAGACGACGAGACCTGGCGGTTCGAGGACTTCGACGGCGTGGTCGGCGATTCCGACCTTCACGGCGATGTCGTGGTTTCAAAGCCGGACGATCGCCGGCTGGTCGAGGCGACCCTTCGGTCTGACTCGCTCGACCTGGACGACCTCCTCGCCCTGACCGGCGCACCGCCGGACACAAGCGAGAGTTCCTCGGCCCAGCAGGACGCGACCGCCGGCTCGCTTGCCGCACAGGGTCGCCTGCTGCCTGATGCGACCCTCAACGCTGAACGTCTTCGCGGCATCGACGCACGCGTCGATTTTCGCGCCAGTTCGGTTCGCCGCAACGAACTGGCCGTGACGGCCGTGAGCCTTGGCGTCAATCTCGATCACGGCATCATGAGCCTCGACCCGATCGCCTTCGATTTCCGCGACGGCCGGCTGAATGGCGTCGCCCGCATCGATGCGACGACCGACGTGCCATATTCGCGGCTGGACGCGCGCCTGAGCGGCTATCCTATCGAGACAGTTGTGCCGCCAGTCCGGGGATCAGTGCCGGTTTCCGGCGCGATCGCCGCGCGGGTGCGGCTCGAGGGATCCGGGAACTCCATCCACCGCTTCGCCGACAATTCGAGCGGCGCCATCAGCGTGGTCATGCCCCAAGGCCAGATGCGCCAGGCGTTTGCCGAACTACTCGGCATCAATGTCGGCGCCGGACTTCGCCAGCTTCTCAGCGGAGATCAGTCGACCACGCCGATCCGCTGCGCGGTCGCTGACTTCGGCGTTTCGAACGGCACGGCCACGGCCCGCACACTGGTGATCGACACCGGCGTGGTGCTCGTCAACGGCTCGGGTTCGATCAATCTCGGATCCGAGCGCTTCAACCTGCGCCTTGACGGAGAGACCAAGGAGCCGCGCTTGCTGCGCGTCTGGTCGCCAATCACCGTCAACGGACCGGTGCGCAATCCCAACCTCGGCGTCGACGGTGGTGAAGTAGCGGCTCAGGTGGGCCTGGCTGGACTGCTTGGCGCGCTGGTCAGCCCCATCGCGGCGATCTTGCCCTTCGTGGACCCTGGCCTGGCCGATGACGCCGACTGCGGGACCCTGATCGCCTCGGCTGGTTAGGATTTGACCCGGCAAGCCCTTCCGCCCTAATCGGCGGCATGGCTAGCTCCTCCCCCTTCGCCAACATCTCGACCGAAGCCCTCAACGCGCGCGCCTGGCCTTTCGAACAGGCCCGCAACCTGCTCGCGCGCCTGCTCAAGAGCCGACTGAACGACGATGCCGAGCGCGACCTCGCCTCGACCCTGATCCACGCCGGCAAGACCGATGAGGCGCTCCAGCAGCTGCCCCATCTGTCGCGTGAGGTCATCTTCCAGACGGGTTACGGCCCGTCGGGCCTGCCGCACATCGGCACCTTCAACGAGGTGCTACGCACCACCATGGTGCGGAACGCGTTCCGTGCCCTGACCGGCGATCACTGGCAGACCCGCCTGTTCTGTTTCTCGGACGACATGGACGGCTTCCGCAAGGTTCCGGAGAACGTCCCGAACCGCGAACAGATGGCCGAGGACCTCGGCAAGCCTCTGACGGAAGTGCGCGACCCGTTCGGCGGGTCCGAGAGCTTCGGTCGATCGAACAACGCGCGCCTGCGCGCCTTCCTCGACCAGTACGGCTTCGACTACGAGTTCCTGTCGGCCACTGACTGCTACCGCTCGGGTCGTTTCGACGAAACCCTGCTGAAGGCTCTGGAGAAGTTCGACGACATCCAGGCGATCATGCTGCCGACGCTGGGCCCGGACCGCCGCGCGACCTATTCTCCCTTCCTGCCCATCAGCCCGACCACCGGCCGGGTGCTCCAGGTTCCGACATTGGAGCGCAACGTGGAGAAGGGCACGATCGTCTTTGAGGACGAGGACGGCACGCGCGTCGAGACACCCGTCACCGGTGGACGCGTGAAGATGCAGTGGAAGCCCGACTGGGCCATGCGCTGGACCGCCTTCGGCGTGGACTATGAAATGGCCGGCAAGGACCTGATCGAGTCCGTGAAGGTCTCATCGCGGATCTGCCGCGCTCTGGGCGGCACGCCGCCCGAAGGCTTCAACTTCGAGCTCTTCCTCGACGGCGAGGGCCGCAAGATCTCCAAGTCGCTCGGCAACGGCCTGTCGATCGAGGAGTGGCTGCACTACGGCACGCCCGACAGCCTGGCCTTCTACATCTACGCCTCGCCCAAGTCGGCCAAGAAGCTGCACTTCGACGTGATCCCGCGCGCGGTGGACGACTATCTCGGCCAGATCGACGCCTATCAGACACAGGACACGGCCCAGCGCCTCGAGAACCCGGTCTGGCACGTGCATCAGGGCGTCCCGCCCAGGGCCGCGTCGCCCGTGCCGTTCAGCCTGCTGCTGAACCTCGCCTCGGTCGCCAACGCCGCCGACAAGGATGCGCTGTGGGCCTACATCGGGCGCTATCTGCCCAACGCGACGCCCCAGACCGAGCCGACGCTGGATCAGCTCGCGGGCTATGCGCTGAACTTCTACGAGGACCGCGTGAAGGCCTCCAAGACTTTCCGCGCGCCTACCGACCAGGAGGCCGCCGCCTTCCGCGATCTGGCCGATCGTCTGAAGGCCCTGCCGTCCGACACCACCGACGGGGAGGTCATCCAGAACGAGGTCTATGCGGTCGGCAAGGCGCACGCCTTCGAGCCCCTGCGCGCCTGGTTCGGCGGCCTCTACGAGGTGCTGCTGGGCTCAAGCCAGGGCCCGCGTTTCGGCTCTTTCGCGGCCATTTACGGCCTTGAGCGGACGATCGCCCTGCTCGAACGCGGCGCCGATGGAGACCTCGCCGCCTAGATGAACCCCTTGTGAACAAGGGCTTCAAGGGAACCCAATAGGCGTTCGGCTATTTTCCTCCGCATCGTTCAGACGAAAAGGAGAACGACATGTCTTTCACGCGTAACCTTACCCTGGGCCTGTCGGCTCTTGCCCTGACCGCCACCGCCATCCCGACCGCTGCGGCGGCTCAGGACCGCCCGCTGGGCGTCATCCAGTGCGATGCGCCGGGCAATCGTCAGGAAATCGGCGCCGGCATCGGCGCGGTTCTGGGCGGCCTGATCGGCAGCCAGATCTCGGACAACGAGCGCACGCTTGGCGCGGTCGCGGGTGCGGCCGTCGGCGCCGGCGCCGGCTCCTATATCGGCTGCCAGCAGCAGCGCCGCGACGCCGAGCGCTATAATGACTACCGTGGCTATGAGGCTTCGGCCTACGCCAACGCCCGCGCGACGACCAACGTCAACGTCCGCTCGGGTCCGGGCACCGACTACGCCCGCGTCGGCTCGCTTTCGAGCGGCCAGTCGTTCCAGGCGGGCGAACGCCTCGGCGACTGGGTCGGCGTCGTCCAGAACGGCCAGATCGTGGGCTACGTCCACGGCCGCTACGTGTCGGGCTACTAGGACCCTCATCTTTCCGGGTTGAGACGGGGCCGGTTCCGAAAGGAACCGGCCCCTTTCTTATTGGCTGGCCCAGAGAATGCGGCCCATCCAGGAGACGTCCTTCAGCTCAAGCGTTCGGTCAGGGAAATCCGGATTGAGTGAGGCCAGCTCCACCCGGCTGGCGGTCCGGCGCTTGAGCTCCTTGGCGAGCACCTCGCCCTCGAGTGTGCGCACCACCACCCGGTCGCCGCGCCGGTATTCCGTCACCGAGCGGTCGACCACGAGCCGATCGCCCGCGCGATAGGCGGGCAGCATCGAATCCCCCGACACCTCCAGGGCGAAGAGGCCGTCGCCGTCCCGCCCAGGAAAGGCCATCCGATCCCAGCCCCCTCCGGCCGGAAACCCCTGGTCGTCGAAGAAGCCGTTGTCGCCCGCCTGGGCGAAGCCGATCAGCGGCACGGTCGGCTCGGCCCCGCCGTCCTCGGCCAGGCGCGCGAAATCCGCGAGGGTCACGCCACAGGCGCCCAGCACCTTGGTCAGGCTTTCGGTCGAGGGCCAGCGGGGACGGTCGCCAGACTGGCGCTTCGACGGATTGAAGCTGGTCGGATCGAGGTCCGCCAGCCGCGCCAGCCCCGACGCCGACAAACCCTGGCGGCGGGCCAGCCGGTCGATGCCGTTCCAGATTTGATTGTGCGACAGGGCCAAGCGCGGGGCTCCGACAGGAGCCTTAGGAATATCCACCTATCAACAGGCAGACAAGCCTCAGATTCGCTCGTCTTCTCGGGGCCGTATCGCTTCGCGCACCTGCCAGGCCATGAAGGTGCCCACAGCCAGGCAGATCAGCACCCCATAGGTGCCCACCGTCTGGGCGCTGATGTAGGCGATGGCGCGGATCCTCAGGTCGATCATCGTCACGATGTGGACGAGGACCGTGATCGCCTGGAAACTGGCGGCCCAGATCGGCCAGTTGCGTTCGCTCTTCCAGCCCAGACCGATCAGGACCAGCAGAACCGCCATGTCGATCAGCAGGACCGGTAGGGTGACGCTGGCGATGATAGTCTCGCGGTGCACGGCGAGCGTCGCCAGCCAGGCGATGACGAGGGCGCCGCCGGCGAACCGCTCGGGCTTGTCGCCCTTGAACAGCGCGAAAGCGCAGACCCCCAGCCAGAGCAGGGCGCCGAGCTGACTGAAGAGGGTGTCCAGCAAAGAAATCGCCCCCGCGATCCAGAATCGCGAGGGCGATTATGTCAGAGGTTCGGAGGCTCTGTAAGCCACCGGACGCAACTGCCCGCTATCAGATGCTCGCAACCCGAAGCCGGCGAGCTTCGACGCTCCCGCGGCCGCCGTCCGGATGCATCGGGACGTCTTCTTCCGGCTTGTCGACCGGACCGGTCGCCACGTGGCCGAGGCCGACGAGGCGCTGAACCTTGGCGAGGTCGGCGTGAGCCGCGACGACGGCGTTGCGCGCAACGCCCAGGGCGGCCACGGCTTCCATCATCTTGGACTGAGCTTCAGCGCCCACGACGGCCGACAGGTTCACGTCGCGACGCGCCTGGATCATCGTGGCCACAAAATCGGTTGATTGAGCGATCGCGTCGTCAATCGCACGCTCGGTGGCGTACAGGTCGTCGACCACCGTACGCATAACTTCAAGCTTGTCCATTAGTGTCCCCATCTACCAACTGGTAAACAAAATCCTAACACACGTGTAGGGGGAGCGAAAGCAGCGTTTTTCGCTCCCGCCGTTAACCACCTAGCCCGCCAGCCGCGCCGCCCGCACGCCTCCGCCTTCGCGCGGTTCGTCTTCTTCCGGCTTGTCGACCGGCCCGGTCGCGACCGGCGAGCCCAGCGCCCGGTTCAGGGCGTCCAGCCGCTTGTGGGTTTCCACCAGTCGGCCGCGGGCCTGGGCGACGAGCGACAGCGTCTCGCTGGCCCCTTCGAACACCCGCTGGCCCGACACAGCCGACAGCTCGGCCCGCATGCGCGCGCCCGGCAGCAAGGCCGCCAGCGATGCGATCTCGGCCATCGCGTTGTCCAGCGCCGTCTCAGCCTTCTCAAGGGCCACCGCAATCTGCCGGCCCGCCATTGCCTTTGCCATCGTCATCTCCCCGTGTTGGCGATGACGTTCTACCACCTATGCGAGCATATGCAACCTAGGATTTATCGCTTAGCAGGAAGTGGGCGCTCATTTCCGCGATCGGCGCGTCCGCATCCTCCTGCCAGGCCAGGACGTGCACATAGGCGATCCGGCGGCCGATCTTGCGGATTTCGGCGCGGGCGTGGACGTCTTCCGGGCGGCCTGAGCGCAGATAGGCGACCGAGACGTCAATGGGCTTGCCCGCCGTCCCGCGCGCCGTCAGCACGGCCATGGCTGTCGCCTCCATGAAGCCCGCGATCGATCCCCCGTGCAGCGCCGGCAGCAGGGGATTGCCGATCAGGCGCTGGGCGAACCTCATCACCGTGTCCGCGCCCGCCTCTTCGCAGGCCTGGACCCCCAGAAATCCGGCATAGGGCATAGCGGAAAGGGCTGCGGCCAGCTTCGCGGCGCTCATGCGCCCTTCTCCTTGAGATTGGCCCCGGCTTTCCGGCCACCGTCGGAGTTCAGCATAAAGGCTGCCTGAACAGCGGCGACCGGATCGTCCGGGTCACCGTCGTGGGCGATGCCGCGGACGAAAGCGACCGACCGCGTCAACCGAAACGTCCCGGCCCGCGCAAAAACCGTCTTTCCGGGCTCTGCCGCCCTCAGGTAGTCGATGCGCATGTCCAGGGTGGCGATCGGCTGGAAGGCGTCCATTGCCGTCCACACGGCCATGCCGCAGGCGTGATCGAGCAAAGCGCTGATGACCCCGCCGGCCAGGACCCCCGTCTCGGCGTCACCTACCAGATCCTCGCGCCAAGGCACGGCCAGGGTCACGCCCTCGTCGTCCATGGCGTCGAGCTGGAAGCCCAGCGCGGCCGGATGTGGCGGCGCCGAGACGAGCTGCTGGAGAATGGCTTGGAGTGCGGGAGAGGCCATCCCTGCCGATATCGCGCCGAAGGTGGAACGCCAAGCGCCACCCCGCCGTATACTGGGGCATGCGCCCGGAACAGTTGCTCCATCCCCGGCCCGAAGGCCTCTACTGCCCGCCGGGCGATTTCTACGTCGATCCGGTTCGGCCTGTGGACCGCGCCGTCATCACCCACGGCCACGCCGATCACGCCCGCGCGGGACATGGCGTGGTCGTCGCCACGCCCCAGACGCTGGACATCATGCGCGAGCGCTACGGCGAACAGTTCGCCGGTCGCACCGAATCCATCGCCTATCGAGAAACAGTCGAACGAGACGGGGTCCGGCTGTCGCTGGTTCCGGCCGGGCACGTGCTCGGTTCCGCCCAGGCCGTGATCGATCACGGCGGCCTGAAGATGGTCGTCTCGGGGGACTACAAGCGCCGGCCCGACGAGACCTGCGCCGCCTTCGAGCCCGTCCCGTGCGATGTCTTCATCTCCGAAGCGACCTTCGGCTTGCCGGTCTTCCGCCATCCGGACGATCTCGGAGAGGCAAAACGCCTGCTCCGCTCGCTCGAGCAGTTTCCGCACCGGACCCACCTGATCGGCGCCTATGCGCTCGGCAAGGCCCAACGCGTGATCCGGCTTTTGCGACGGGCCGGCCACGACCGGACCATCTATATCCACGGCGCGCTCGACCGCCTGAACCGGCTCTACGAGCGCTGGGGTGTCGATCTGGGGCCCGTGGAACCCGTCCCGCTCGAGCCCCGCACCAACGCCCTGCCCGGCGAGATCGTCATCGCCCCGCCCTCGGCCATCGCGGACCGCTGGTCACGCCGGTTCGCAGAGCCTCTGCCCGTCTTCGCCTCCGGCTGGATGAGCGTGCGGGCCCGGGCCCGCCAGCGTGGCGTGGAGTTGCCCCTGATCATCTCGGACCATGCCGACTGGGACGAACTGACGGCCACTATTTCAGAGGTCGCGCGCGAAGAGGTCTGGATTACCCACGGCCGCGAGGAAGGGCTCCTGCGCTGGGCGGAACTCCGCGGCCTCAAGGGGCGGGCCCTGGCCCTGGTGGGCTACGAGGACGAAGACGAAGACGGCTGATCCCGCCCCCGCCTTTCGGCGAGGACGGGACCGCCCCGGACGCGCGCCCGGCCGGGGGGCGTACCTAGCGCACGATCCTGAGGTTATTGATCCGGCCGACGATCTGGTCGAAGGCGTCCGAGATGCCGCCGGCGCTCGTAACGTTGAAGAACTGATCGTCCGAACCGGCGCAGTCTGCGAGGAGCCGCTGGCTGTTCGTCGAGACCTGGACGCCCACCGTATAGATCACGATGCTCTCGTCGCGCATGTTCTCGCACAGTTCGAGCAGGCGCTCGTCCATCCGGCCCTGCCGTCGTTGGGCGGACGACGCCACATCCATGTCCGTCCCAAGGCGCCCCTGCCAGATCAGACCCACGCCCGAATAAACCGAGTTATCAGGGTTGCTGGCCGTCGAGTTGACGTTGTCGCCGTCGGTCAGGAGCACGACGATCTTCTGGACATCTTCGGTCCCGTAGGCAGAGCCGTCCGCGAAGGGCGCGCGCGGCGACAACGTGTGCCAGCCCCACATCAAGCCCATGGGCACGTTGGTGTTGCCGGTAGCCACCATGTCGCCGATGCTGTCGACGATAGCGTCAAAGTCTTCCGTCAGGCGCGTGACCGGCTCCAGATCGCAGCCCTGGTTCGGTCCGAGGCCGGTGCCGATACCCGAGCGCAGATAGGTGCGCTGATACTTTCCCGTGTCCTTCAGCAGCGCCGTCCAGGCGGCCAGCTGGGTGTTGTTGTTGAGTTGGCCGTTCAGATTGCTGACGATGCCGCTGACGATGGACGAGGGCTCGTTCAGGTAGTCATTGTAGCGCGCGTAGTTCTGCCAGCCGTTGTCATTGGGGAAGATGTTGGCGCGCGGCGTATCCGGCGAAAAATACGGCACGAACATCGTCGACTGGTTGCTGCTCGACGGCGCCGTGTCCTGGACGTCGTAGGGATAAGGCCGGCTTTCGACGCAACCGCCCCAGCCGATGCGAAGCGTGTCCAGCAACTGGAAACGGTCGACACCCGAGGAAAACAGTCCGGTCGCCCCGGTCGAGCCCGTATGGCTCGTCGAGCGGCTCAGCCAGCCCGCCGCCGTGGCGCTGGTTCGGTTGTTCTGACTGCCGAACCCGGAGCTGACACGCACGGTCTGCGAGAACGGCACCAGCGAGATCCGGACCGGGACATCTTCGGTGCTGTTGGCCGCCGCGTCCTCCAGCGTCCGCACCAGATCCTCCGCGGCGCTCTGGGCGGCCGACAATTTGCCGCCCGAGGCCATGGAGCCCGTATTGTCGATCACCAGGGCGACTTCGAGCCGCATGGAGGTCGAACGATTGACCAGACTGTCGACGTTCACGTCCAGCGCGTCGCCTAGAAAGGCCCCGGCGACCAGGGTGTCGACGGCCACGCGCGCATAGGACACGACCGAACCATCTTCGTTGAGGTCAAAGTTGGTGGAGTTGGTCGCTTCGTTGAGTGTCACATAGGGGAACTGGGCCAGGTTGGCGCGCAGGACGCGCATGCCGACCGTGCGGACGCCCGCGTCGGTGGTTTCGCCCGACCGGGCGGCGGCCAGGGTCGCCGCGTCGAGCGCGTCCTGTAGCGACTGCCGGACCGACGACGCGCGGTGGATGTCCAGTCCGCAGACAGCCATCATCGTCATGGGCGGCATCGCCAGCGCGAACATCAAGGCCACGCCGCCGTCGCGGGCCCGCAACAGCCGCTCGCCGAACGATTTCAGCCCGCTGCCGAACTTGCCAAGGCCTCGCATAGCCACCCCGTCCTGAGCGGCCGCGCACCGCGCGCGGCCGGGGCCGAATAGACCCTCTCAGGCTTCAGGATGGCGTGGTCCGGTAAAGGAACCACAATCAGCGAAGGTTAATGCGAACCGGCGTTATTCCCAGCCACAGTCCTGGCCGGCGTTCTGTTCGGTCAGCCAGGCGTTCAGCGGCGCGAAGTATTCCGCCACTGCCGAGGCGTCGGTCTGACGCTCGCCGGTGAAGGCTTCCAGCGCTTCCGGCCACGGACGGGACTGCCCCATGGCCATCATGGCGTTGAAGCGCTGGCCCACCTCTTCGTTGCCGTAGACCGAGCAGCGGTGCAGCGGACCGGTCCAGCCGGCCATGTCGCATGCCGCACGATGGAACTGGAACTGGTAGATGTGGGCCAGGAAGTAGCGGGTGTAGGGCACGTTTCCGGGCACGTGATACTTGGCGCCCGGATCGAAGGCGTCGGCCGGACGCGCGCCGCCCGGAGGCACCAGGCCCTGGTACTGCAGCATGGCGCCGGTCCAGGCGTCGTTATACTCGGCCGGCGTCGTCTCGCCCGACAGGACGTCCCAGCGCCAGCGGTCCACCATCAGGCCGAACGGCAGGAAGGCGATCTTGTCCAGCGCCATGCGCAGCAGGAACGGAATGTCCTCGTCCGTGCCCGGCACCGTCTCCAGCAGGCCGATCTGGTTCAGATATTCCGGCGTGGCGGCCGACAGGGCCGCGAAGTCGCCGATGGCCTCGTGGAAGCCGTCGTTGGCGCCGTTTCGGAACAGGAAGGGCTGCTGGTTGTAGGCGCGCTGATAGTAGTTGTGACCCAGCTCGTGGTGCGCCGTCTGGAAGTCCTCGGCGTTCACGCGGGTGCACATCTTGATGCGCAGGTCGTCGACGTTGTCGATGTCCCAGGCCGAGGCGTGGCAGACCACCTCGCGGCCTTCCGGACGGACGATCTGCGACCGCTCCCAGAAGGTCTCCGGCAGCGGGTCGAGGCCGATCGAGGTGTAGAACTGCTCCGAGGTCCGGATCACCTGCTCGGGCGTAAAGTTCCGCTCTTCCAGGATTTCGGTCAGGTCGACGCTCGACTCCGGCATGTTGGTCGGGGCCACGACGTCATAAATGTTGCCCCACTGCTGGGACCACATGTTGCCCAGCAGGTCGGCGCGGATCGGCCCCGTGGCCGGCTGGACGGCATCGCCGTAGCGGGCGTTCAGGCGGGCGCGCACATAGCAGTGGAGATTTTCGTAGAAGGGCCGGACCTGGTTCCAGAGGCGGTCCGTCTCGGCGGCGAATTCGTCGGGCGACATGTCGTAACCCGACCGCCACATGGCGCCGGCGTCGGCATAGCCCAGTTCGTTGGCGCCCTCGTTGATGATCTGGACCATGCGCGCGTAGTCGGTGGCCATGCCCTGGGCGGAAATGGTGCGCCAGCCGTTGTAGACCGCCGCCGTCACCGCCGGGTCACGAGACTCGGCGATCAGCGCCGAAGCCTCGTCGAGGTTCATCTGCTCGCCGTTGTAGTCGAAACGGCCGGTGGCATAGGTCGAGTCCATCCGGGTCAGGATCTGAGCCAGCTCGTCGGCGGCGCCCGGACGGTTCGGAGCGGGGGCGACCAGGCCCTGGCGCATCAGGTTCAGCTTGCGGCGGGTGTCGGCGTCGACCTCGACGTCGTTGAACCGCGCGGCCTCGTTGGCCAACTCGACGCCCAGCTCGGTATACTCGGCGTTTGCGCGGGCCTCGAGCCACATGGTGTCGAAGGTGATGTAGGTGTTGCGCACCCACGAAACGCGGCCGGCGTACTCGCTCATCTCCATCAGACGGCGTTCCGCGTCCTCGACGAAGGCGCGCGCGCCCTCGGGGGTCGCCGGGAACTGTTCGGCCTGGGCCGAGGCGGGGGCCGCAGCATCGCCGGCCGCGGGGGACATGGTGGTGGCGCAGCCGCTCAGCAGAACGACGGCCGAGACGGACATCAGAAGACGCTTCATTGGGTTCTCCTCCCATGGACGCGCCCACCCCTGAAGGGCCGTCCCAAATCGGCGCGCAAAGGACATCCCCGGCGCCATCCCGTCAAGCTGTGCAGCTCGAAAGCCCCTCGGCCCGAATGGTTCCCATGTTGCCCAGGATCGACCGCGTGCGCCGGCGCACATAGGGGCCAGGATTGGAGGCGTTGTATTCGCGCGGATTGGGCAGGATGGCCGCCAGCCGCGCCGCCTCCGTGCGCGTCAGCTCGGACGCGCTCTTGCCGAACCAGTGTCGGGCAGCGGCTTCCGCGCCATAGACGCCCGGTCCCATCTCGGCGACGTTCAGATAGACCTCCACGATCCGCCGCTTGGGCCAGATCGCCTCGATCAGGACAGTGTAGCCTGCTTCCAGGCCCTTGCGGATCCAGTCGCGGCCCGGCCACAGGAAGACGTTCTTGGCCGTCTGCTGGGTGATCGTCGAAGCGCCGCGTATCCGGCCGCCGCGAGCGTTCTCCTCCATCGCCTCCTCGATCGCCTCGAGGTCGAAGCCGTCGTGTTCGCAAAAGCGCGCGTCCTCAGCCGCGATCACCGCATCGACCAGGTCCGGCGTCATGTCGTTCAGCCCGCGCCAGCGCACGTGCAGGCCCTCGCCCTCGAACAGACGCGTCATCATCAGGAGCGTGACCGGCGGCGGGATCACCGCATGGATGAGCACCCCGCCGACAGGCAGGAACAACAGGAACAGAAGCACCGGCAGGCAGCCGATGCGGCGCTTTTTCCGATCCTGTCCCTGCGCCCCCTCAGCCATGGATCAGAGGAGCCGGATCTCGCGCAGGCGCTGCAGCAGGAAGTCCTGCGCCGTGATCGGCTCGGGATACCGGTCCGGATTTTCCGGCGTGATCGTCGACGGCAGGGTCTCGATCAGGAAGTCCGGATTGAAGTGCAGGAAGAAGGGCGTCGAATAGCGCGCGTAGCCGCGGCGCTCCGGCGGCGGATTGACCACCCGGTGGCTGGTTGACGGCAGGACATGGTTGGTCAGCCGCTGCAGCATGTCACCGATGTTGACCACCAGAGCGCCTGGCGGCGGATTGATCGGCAGCCACTCGCCGGTCCGGCGATCGATGACCTGGAGCCCACCCTCCTCGGCGCCGAGCAGAAGCGTGATGACGTTGATGTCCTCATGCGCCCCCGCCCGCACGCCTGGCGCATCCGCCGGGATCGGCGGATAGTGCAGCAGGCGCAGCACCGAGTTGCCCATCTCCACCTTGTCGGCGAACCAGTCGTCCGGCAGGCCCAGATAGTGGGCGATGGCGGTCAGCAGCTTGGCGCCCATCTGATCCAGCGCCGTGAACAGGGCGTAGGCGCTGTCGTGGAAGCCTTCCGGGCTGTCCGGCTTGACGTTGTCGCGCATGAAGGCCCGGTACGGATGGCCTTCGGGCAGTTCGCGCCCGGTGTGCCAGAACTCCTTGAGGTCCACGACGTCGGCGTCCTTGGCGGCCTCGGTGCCGAACGGCGTATAGCCCCGCGCGCCCCCGGTGCCGGGCTCATGCCACTTTTTCTTGGTGTCCGCGTCCTGGGCGAAGAATGCCTTGGTGTCAGCGGTCGCCCGGTCGATCACGGCCTGGTCCAGCCCATGGTCCTCAATCACAGCGAAGCCGTAGCGGGCGAAGCTGTCGCCCAGGTCGCGAGAGAAGCCTTCAAAGTCGCTGTTGAAGCGGCTCATCGAGACGGGTTCGATTGAAGATTGGCCCTGGTTCACGGTTCAGCCTCGGTTCAAGGGCGGCGGTCTAACGCAAAACCCGCCGGTGAGGAAAGGGCTGCGCACCCGCCTAAGCTTGGCCATAAAGTTGAAGCTTCACAGGAACCGGCCCAAACCCACCGCGTTAACGGCCCCGAACAGGAGACCTCCCATGACCCTCAAGGCCATCACCCTCGGCGTGTCCGCCGCCGCCCTGCTTGTCGCAGGCTGCACCACGACCGATCCCTATTCCTCGCGGCCGATCCGCAACAACACCGGCACCGGCGCGATCGCCGGCGCGGTGGGCGGCGCGCTGCTCGGCTACCTGACCAACACCTCGGATTCCGAACAGGGCCGTCGCAACGCCCTGATTGGCGCGGGCGTGGGCGCCCTGGCCGGCGCCGGCATCGGCCAGTACATGGACCGCCAGCAGCGGGCCCTGGAACAGGAACTGTCCGGCACCGGCGTGGGCGTCGCCCGCGAAGGCGACACCCTCATCCTGCGCATGCCGTCCGACGTCACCTTCGGCTACGACAGCGACACCATCGACAGCCGCTTCTACGCCGTGCTCGACGACGTTGCGAACGTCCTCAATACCTATGACCAGTCCATCGTGGACGTCATCGGCCACGCCGACTCGCGCGGCACCGACGAGTACAACCAAAGCCTTTCGGAACGCCGCGCCTCGTCGGTCGCCGGCTATCTGATCAACCGCGGCGTCATGCGCGAGCGCCTCTACGTCGCCGGCCGCGGTGAATCGATGCCGGTGGCGTCCAACGACACCGACGCCGGCCGCGCCACGAACCGTCGCGTCGAGATCGTGATCCGCCCCTTCCGCGGCTGATCGATCCGACCCAAAGAAAATGGCCCGCTCTCCTGCGAGAGCGGGCCATCCTTTTTTCAGGCTACCGCCCTAGCAGCGGTCGCCCGGCTCGCAGTCGTCGATGGAAGCGTCCAGGGCCGCGAGGCAGACGCCGAGGTCGATGCTC
>CAMLNT010000012.1 GCA_946481425.1 uncultured Brevundimonas sp. | reverse complement strand
GGCCAGCGCCTTCAGGTCCTCGATCTCGGCGCGGGCCTTCTGCAGGGCGGTCACGGCGTCGGCGACCGGCTTGATCTCGGCGTGCTCCTTGGACAGGCGCACGATCTCCTGACCGTCGGTGGCCGCGCCCATGCGCGCCTCGACTTCCTGGAAGCGATCGAGAACCTGATCGAGACGGGCCTGGGGCAGATGCAACGGAGGGAGCCTTTCGGGTCGAAGGCCGCGTTCCTACTCCGTGGGCGCGGCGGTCACAATCTCGTCAGGGCTCTGGCGGGATCGCAACCGGCGTCCAAGCTGAGCATTACCGGCGTTCGGCCCCCGCCCTCCCCGACAGGAGACCGAGATGGAAGACCTGCTGCTTTTCGCCCTGGTCGGCTTCCTGGCCCAGATCGTCGATGGCTCCCTCGGCATGGCTTACGGGGTGATTTCCTCGACGGTGCTGCTGTCCTTCGGCGTCCCTCCAGCGACGGCGTCGGCCAGCGTGCACGCGGCCGAAGTGTTCACAACGGCGGCCTCGGCCGGCTCCCACGCGGTCAACAAGAACGTTAACTGGAAACTGTTCGGCCCTCTGGCGCTCGGCGGCGTCGTGGGCGGGATGCTGGGCGCCTTCGTCCTGACCTCGATCGACGGGGACGTGCTCAAGCCGTGGATCACGGCCTATCTGGCGATCATGGGCCTTGTGATCCTGTGGCGCGCCTGGAGAGGCGTTCGGGCCCGGCCTTTCCCGATCAAATTGACGCCGCCCCTGGGCGCGGTCGGCGGCTTCTTCGATGCGATCGGCGGCGGCGGCTGGGGTCCGACGGTCACGACGACCCTGGTGGGCGCAGGCGACGAACCACGCCGGTCGATCGGCACGGCCAATGCGGCCGAGTTCTTCGTCACCTCGGCCATCTCGGCGACCTTCCTGGCCGCGATGCTGACGGGGCACTGGGAAGAGGCGGACGGTCTGGCCGAGCACGCCTTCGCGGTCGCCGGCCTGATCCTGGGCGGTCTCCTGGCGGCGCCGCTGGCTGGGTTCGTGGTGCGGATCGCGCCAGTGCGGATCCTTACCTTCGCCGTCGGCATTCTGGTGGTGCTGGTCGCCGGCTACCAGTCCGCTCGGTTGTTCGGCTGGCTCTGAATTGAAAAAGGGCCGGATCGCCGCAGCGACCCGACCCCTCTTCTGGCCGTTCGTACCTTACTCGGCCGCGGCGGCGGCTTCGGCCGCTTCAGCGGAAGCGGCGGCCGCAGCGGCGGCGGCGCGTTCGGCCGCGGCATGCTGGGCCGGGGTCAGCAGGGTCACGTGCAGCGGGTTCGGCGTCAGGTCGTTCAGGGCGCCCGAGGCAGCGTCGACGCCCGCGCCGATCACGCCGCCGATCAGGACGTTGCCAGCCAGCGCGACACCGCCGCCGCCCGACATGCCGCTGTCGACCGTCAGGGTCTGGGAGACGTAGCCGTCCATGGAGACGGTGACGTCGAAGCCCGGGCGACGCGGCATGCGGAAGGTGCACGGCGTGGCGTCGCACTGGAAGCCGTTTGACGTCATGACCGAAGCGCCCGACGGCGTGCTTTCGACGACGAAGTCCTGGCTGGAACCGCGCGTGACGGTGGCGCAGGCCGAGGCCGAGGCGGCGATGGCGGCAAGCGCGATCACGCGCGCGCCGAGGCGCACGGTACGAGATTTAATCATTGGAAAGCCCCAAATAAACTGAGATCCGCCCCCACGACGGACCCCGTCTGTGTGCCCGCTTGGCGGCGCCTGGTCAACCACACCTTGAGCCGGGCCAATGAACGGCTATAGGTGCAGCCGGGCCCCGCGTGGGCCCGCGTTCAAGTTGGGGGACTACCGTGAAATCGATGATCTGGGCCGCACCGGCCCTGCTGCTGCTTGCCGCCTGCCAGAGTTCTAGCGGGAGCCAAGCGATCAGGTCGTTGCCGGCTGCAATGTTGTCGGGCGCGCATGTCACCTCGGTCGAATTGGCGAATACGCCGGTGGGCGTCAGCGTCCGCTTCGACGAGGAATTCGAGGCCGGTGTCCTTGGGGCGCTGCAGACCTGTTCGGTCGGCCAGACGCCGGTGACGGTGCGCGTCACCATCGACGGCTACAACGCCGCCAACCCGGCGCTCGCCCTGTTCGCGCCTGCCCAGAGCCAGATCAGCGGCGTGGCGCGGATGTTCGACGCGAGCGGGGCCGAGATCGGCAGCTACCGGATCCGGCGCTCCTTCACGATGGGCGGGATCGCCGGCGCGGCGGTCGCCACCGGCGCGGAGACCATGATGATCAACGCCTTCGGCGATGAGCTGTGCGAACAGGCGTTCGAGGTCCCGGCCGGCTAGCGCGGATAGGTGTCGACAAAGCTCGGCCGGTCCTCGAGGCGGGCGCACAAGGCGCTCAGGCGAGGCCGGCCGGTCTTCCAGTCGTACTCCGGATGACGGAAGCCCAGCCACGTCAGGAGCACGCCGGTGGTGATGACGCCGAGGTCGAGGGCGTCGGCCGAGAGGTCCTGGGCTTCCAGAGCGTCGAGCGTGCGGCCGAGCCCCTGCTGCCAGCGGGCGATCCAGGTCGCTGACCGTTCGGTCTCGGGACGGCGCTTTTCCAGCACCCACTTCACGCCCATCTCGAGGCCGGCGTCGGCCAGGGCCTCGAGCTTGCGCACGGCCCACTGGGCCTCGCCGTCGGGGATCAGCCGGTCGCCAGAGACGCCGCGGGCGTCCAGCCAGGCGCAGATCAGCGGGCTGTCGTTGAAGACCTCGCCGTCATCGGTGACCAGCGACGGAACCTGGGCGATCGGATTGGCCGCGACCAGCGCCGGGTCGGACGCATAGGGGTCGACCCGCAACTCCTCGCACCGGTCGGCCAGGCCGCGTTCGCGCAGCACGATCCGGCACTTGCGCGCATAGGGGGAGGGGTCGGTGATGTAGAGCTTCATGCCTATTCCGCAGCGGCCTTGGCCGCCTCGCGCTCGGCGTCGAGCTCGGCGGCCTTCTGTTCGACCAGCTGAACGATGTGATCGATCATGCCGGCGTTGTCCTGTTTGTGGTGCGGCTTGCCGGCCATGTAGACCATGCCTGCGCCCTTGCCGCCGCCGGTGAAGCCGACGTCGGTGAAGAGCGCCTCGCCCGGGCCGTTCACCACGCAGCCGATGATCGACAGGCTCATGGGCGTGGCGATGTGGGCCAGGCGCTGTTCCAGCTCGGCGACGGTCTCGATAACGTTGAAACCCTGACGCGCGCATGACGGGCAGGCGATGATGTTCACGCCCCGGTGGCGCAGGCCAAGCGACTTGAGAATATCGAAGCCGACGTGGATTTCCTCCACCGGATCGGCGGCGAGGGAGACGCGAATGGTGTCGCCGATCCCGGCCCAGAGCAGGTTGCCCATGCCGATGGCGGACTTGATCGTGCCGGTGCGCAGCGGACCCGCCTCGGTCACGCCAAGGTGCAGCGGACAGTCGATGGCGTCGGCCAGAAGCTGATAGGCGGCGACGGTCAGGAAGGGGTCGGACGCCTTTACCGAAATCTTGAATTCGTGGAAGTCGAGATCCTGCAGGATGCGGGCGTGGTCGAGGGCGCTCTCGACCATCGCCTCCGGGCAGGGCTCGCCGTACTTCTCGAGCAGGTGCTTCTCGAGCGAGCCGGCGTTGACGCCGATGCGCATCGAACAGCCGTGATCGCGGGCGGCCTGGACGACCTCCCTGACCCTGTCCATCGAGCCGATGTTGCCGGGATTGATGCGAAGGCAGGCGGCGCCGGCTTCTGCGGCCTCGATGCCGCGGCGGTAGTGGAAGTGGATGTCGGCCACGAGCGGCACGCGGGCCTCGCGTGCGATCGTCCTGAAGGCGGCCGTGGACTCCTCGTCCGGACAGGAGACGCGCACGATGTCCGCGCCGGCCCCCTCGAGCTGGCGGATCTGGTCGATGGTCGCGGCCGCGTCGGACGTCGGCGTATTGGTCATCGACTGGACGGAAATGGGCGCGTCGCCGCCCACGGGAACGGCGCCGACCATGATCTGGCGGCTCTTGCGGCGTTCGATATGGCGCCAGGGGCGGACGTGGCCGAGGTCGGAGGGGGAGCTCATCGCGCCGCCAAGATAGGCCCTTTGACGGCCGGGCGCTATTGCGCCGGCGTCGGAACCGGCGTGGCGGGCTGGGGCGCGATGTCGGCCGGCGGCGGGGCCGTCTCGGCGGCCCGGGCCGTGGTTTCCAGTTCGGCCTGACGCACGCGTTCCTCGGCGGCCAGCTGAGCGGCGCGGTTGCGCTCCTCGGCCGCGGCGGCGGCCTGGCGGGCCAGGGTCTCGGCGCGGCTGTTCAGCTGGGCCAGCGGCGTCAGCGCCTGTTCGAGGCGGCCGACACGCTCGCCGTTCAGGAACAGGTCAAAGGCGGCCGGATCCGGCACGTCCACGACCAGACCGGGCGTGCGCGGGGCGCGATAGGATTCCCCGGCCGCCAGCTGGCGGGCGAAATGGACGGCGCCGTCGGCCGCGCGGACCACGATGGTCGAGGCGCGGCGAGCCTGGATGATCACGCCCGAGCTGCCGGCGGCTGCCCCATAGACAGCGCCGCGCGGATTGAAGGCGGCCCCGACCGGTCCGCCCATGTCTGGCGCGGCGGCGGCGGCCTGGGCTCCGGCGAGCGCCGGGGCCAGGACCTCTTCCAGGCCGGGCGTCACATAGAGGACCGGCGTGGTCTGGTCCGGCGGCGCCGGACGCGGGGCGTCGAGCTCGACCTCGCCGAAGGTGTCGCCTACGCGCCAGCTTTCCGGGATCGAGGCCAGGTCGGCGGCGGTGGGAGCGTCGATCAGGCTGACGCGCTGGAAAACGTTCCAGCCGACCACGGCCATGACGACGGTGGCGGCAGCGATGCCCCAGATCGGAGAGCGCCGGCGCGGCTCGTCAAAGGCCAGGCCGACCGGCGGCTCCAGCTTCTGGGTCGGCAGGTCGTACTCGCGGCGCAGCCGCTCGGCGGCGGCGGTCTCGTCCAGGCCGAGGGCCTGGGCGTAGGAACGGACGTGGCCTATGGCGAAGGGGCGCGACGGCAGGTCCGCGCGACGGCCTTCTTCAAGGGCTTCGAGGTATCGAACCGGGACGCGTGTGGCGCTGGACAGCTCGGCGAGCGAACGTCCGCTGGCCTGACGCGCGGCGCGCAGCGCCTCTCCCAGGGTATCGGCGGTTTCAAGAGTCACGGAAGGGATCGGTCGCCGAGCCTCGGCGGCCTGCCAAACGCCGTCTTCCGGCGTCGAATTCTCAGGCGGTACCGTGTCGCCCACGCCCAACTCACTCCGATCGCAGGCCTTGACGGACTGCGGATCCGCCTCTCCCCCGAGAGGCTCCCCGAACGGATCGACGGGATAGGTCATGACGCCTCGAAAATCAAGGTTTTCTTAAGCAATCCGGCGGGGTGCGACGACTTGTGCCGCGATGGGCCGCCTCAGATCGCCAGGTTCAATTTTCGGGCCAGCGATTCGACTTCGCCGCGAACCGATCCCGAGGAGCGGCTGAGGACCGGATTGAACAGCTTGCGCGCGCGTTCCAGGTCCAGAGACAGGATCATCCGCTTGACCGGTCCGATGCCGGACGCCGGCGCCGATAGCCGCGTGAAACCCAAGGCGATCAGGGCAAAGGCCTCGAGCGGCCGACCGGCCATTTCTCCGCATACTGACACAGGCGTGCCGGAGGCGGCGCAGGCCTGCTGGATCTGGGCCAGGGCGTTCAGGAACGGTGGCGACAGAAGGTCGTAGCGGTCGGCCACCGTCGGATTGGTCCGGTCGGCGGCGAACATGTACTGCATCAGGTCATTCGTCCCGATCGAGACGAAGTCGGTCTGGGGTAGCAGGGCGTCTAGGTGCCACAGAAGGGCCGGGGCTTCGATCATGGCCCCGATCCTCAGGGCCGAGGGCAGGGGGCGGCCCCGGCGGCGCGCCCAGTCGCATTCGGCGTCGACCATGGCCTTGGCGGCGCGGAACTCGTCGACCGAGGCGATGAGCGGGAACATGATCCGGAGCTCGCGACCGCCGCCGGCGCGCAGTAGGGCGCGCAGCTGCAGCCGCAGCAGCGGCGGGCGGTCGAGGCCGATGCGGATGGCGCGGCGGCCCAGCGCCGGGTTCTCCTCGCGGCCGTCCTGCAGGAAGGTCACCACCTTGTCGCCGCCGATGTCGAGCGTGCGGAAAGTGACGGGCCGGCCCCCCGCCGCGTCGAGGATGTGGCGATAGAGGGTCGCCTGCGCGTCGAGGCCCGGGAGCCGGTCCTGGACCATGAACTGGAACTCGGTGCGGAACAGGCCGACACCTTCCGCCCCCGTGACATCCAGCGCGCTCATGTCGGACAACAGGCCGGCGTTGGTCAGCAGGGTGATCGCCGCGCCGTCGAGGGTGACGGCCGGCTTGTCGCGCAGGCCGGCGATGTCGGCGCGGCGCGCCTCGCGCACCGCCAGCCGCGAGAACGCGGCTTCCAGGATGTCGGAGCGGGGGCGCAGGTGCGCCTCGCCGGATTCGCCGTCGACGATGACGATGTCGCCTTCCGACAGCTGATCGCGCACGCCGGCAAGGCGGCCGACGCAGGGAATCTCCAACGCCCGGGCGACGAGCGCCGCATGGCTGGCGGAGGAACCTTCTTCCAGCAGGAGGCCCTTCAGCGAGCCGGCGGGATATTCCAGCAGGTCGGCCGGACCGAGATTGCGGGCCACCAGAATGGCGTTTTCCGGCAGAACGCGCGCACTGGTCTCCTCCCCGGCCAAGACCCTGAGAAGGCGGTTGGCGAGGTCTTCGAGATCATGGAGCCGCTCACGCAGATAAGGGTCCTTGGCGGCTGCGAAGCGGGCGCGATGCTGGGTCCGTGCGCGGTCGACGGCCGCCTCCGCCGACAGGCCCCCACGCACCGCCTCCTGCAGCGACCGGACCCAGCCGCGGTCATCCGCGAACATCCGGTAGGTCTCGAGCACCTCGACCGAAGGGCCGGACAGGTGCGTCACCGACAGCAGGGAATCGATCTGGGACCGGAGCTTCTCCAGCCCCTCGTTCAGCCGGGCCTCTTCGGCAACGGGGTCTTCGGCCACAATGCGGGTCGAGGCGACCGGCGGTTCGTGCAGGACCGCCTGGCCGATGGCCAGGCCGTCGGCGAACTTCTGGCCCTTGATGCGCTCGGGCCGGTGCGGCGCGACCTCGACGTCGCCCAGCGAGTCGATAGCCTCCTCGACGCCCGCGACGACCTCGGCCAGCACCATGGCGATGGTCTGCAGGTCCTCGATCTCGTCGTCGCCATAGGTCCGGGCTGTCCGATTCTGGACGACCAGCACGCCGATGACGCGGCCGCCGCGCAGCAGCGGAACGCCGAGGAAGCCGTGGAACGGATCTTCGCCGGTTTCGGGACGGTAGGCGAAGCTGGGGTGGCTGGGCGCATCGGACAGGGCCAATGGTTGGGCGGTCCGCACGACCTCGCCGACGAGACCCTCGCCGGGCTTCAGGCGGGTGGTGTGGACGGCCTCGGGGTTCAGGCCCTGGGTGGCGAACAGCTCCATGTCGCCGGAGCCCCGGCGCAGATAGACCGAGCAGACCTCGGTCACCATCAGGCGGGCGATGGATCGGACGACCTGGTCCAGGCGCGACTGGGCCGGCGCATCGGACGCCATGACCTCACGTATCTGCCGCAGCAGAACGCGGGGGCCCGATCCCAACGCCGGTGTCTGGACTGTCGCCACGGCCTCCCTTTCCGCACGAGTGAAGTCCTGACCTAAGGGACGCGGCGGGCTTCGCCAATGGAGGGAGTCACAAAATGCGACGCTCGGCCGCGAAAGACGCTAGAAGCGGCCCGGCCATGACGCTCCCCTCAGACGGCTTCCCCCTGACCGGGGGCGAAAGACACGCGGAACAGATCGCCCTGAGCCGGATTGCGGACGCGGTCGGGACGCCCGCCTATGTCTATTCGGCGGCGGTATTGCGGGCGCGGTTCGCTCTCTATGCCCGGGCCTTCGAAGGCCTGGACTGCCTCGTCGCCTATGCGGTCAAGGCGAACGGCAATCTGTCGGTGATCCGGACGCTCGCGTCGCAGGGCGCGGGCGCGGATACGGTCTCCGAAGGCGAAATTCGCAGGGCCCTGGCGGCAGGCGTCGAACCCGACCGGATCATTTTCTCCGGCATGGGCAAGACGGACGCCGAACTCGCCTTCGCCCTGACGCTGCCGGGCCTGCAGATCAATGTGGAATCGACGCCGGAGTACAAGCGGCTGAGCGCGCTGGCGGCCTCTACGGGCGTGCGGCCCCTCATGGTCGTGCGGGTCAATCCGGATGTGGCGGCGGGCGGCCACGCCAAGATCGCGACCGGCAAGAGCGGCGACAAGTTCGGCGTGCCGGCCGAGGAGGCGATGGGCCTCTATCGGCGAGCGGCCGCTGAGGGCGTCGTCCGGCCGGTCGGGCTGGCCTGCCATATCGGCAGTCAGATCGGCGATGTGGCGCCCTTCCGGGCCGCCTGGATCCGCCTCAGGGAGATGACGTTAGCCCTCCGGGCGGAAGGCCTGACGGTCGAGCGGCTGGATCTGGGGGGTGGGCTCGGGGTCGATTATGGGGACGGGACGGGCGGGGCCACGCCGGACGACCTGGCGGCGGTCGCGCGTGAGGTGGTCGGCGATCTGGGTCTCAAGCTGGCGGTCGAGCCCGGGCGGTCCCTGGTCGCGGCGGCCGGCGTCCTGATCAGCCGCGTGACGCATGTGAACCGGCGGCCGGGCGGCCCGATCTTCCTGGTGCTGGATGCGGGGATGAACGACCTGATGCGGCCGGCGCTCTATGACGCCTGGCATGATCTCGTGCCGGTCCGACCGCGCGAGGGGGCGGCGGTCGCCTACGATGTCGTGGGGCCGGTCTGCGAGACCGGGGACACCTTTGCGCGGGGGCGCAGCCTGCCGCCGCTGGAGGCGGGCGAACTGGTCGCGTTCGGCGGGGCCGGGGCCTATGCGGCCTCGATGGCCAGCGAATACAATAGCCGACCGGCGGCGCCCGAGGTCCTGGTCGACGGCGACCGCTGGGCGGTGGTCCGGCCGCGGCGGAGCTTCGAGGAGATGCTGGCGCGCGAGACGCCCGCAGACTGGCTCTAGGTCGGTTCGGCCAGGCCGTAGGCGGCGTGGAGGGCGCGCACGGCCAGCTCGGTATAGGCCGCGTCGATCAGCACGCTGATCTTGATCTCCGAGGTGGATATGGCGAGCATCTTGATGCCCTTGTCGGCCAGTGCACGGAACATGGTTTCGGCGACGCCGGCATGGCTGCGCATGCCCACGCCCACGACCGAGACCTTGGCGACGTCCTCGTCGACGCGGCATTCCTCGAAGCTGATCTCGCCGCGGATCTGTTCCATCAAGGCCGCGGCGGCGCGGGCGTCCCGGCGGCCGACGGTGAAGACCATGTTGGTCAGCTCGGCGCTGCGCGTCTCGGACTGGACGATCATGTCGACGTTGATGTTGGCCTCGGCCAGCCGCGCGAAGATGGTCGCGGTGATGTCGGCCCGGTCGGGCAGGCCCAGCAGGGTGATGCGGGCCTCGTCGCGGCTCATGGCGACGCCGGAAACGATACGCTTTTCCACGATCTCATCCTCTTCACAGATCACGGTGCCGCCCGTGCCGCGGCCGGTTTCGGGGTCGACGAAGCTGGACAGGACCCGCACCGGCACGCGGTAGGCCATGGCCAGTTCGACGGACCGGGTCTGCAGCACCTTGGCACCCAGCGAGGCCAGTTCGAGCATCTCCTCGTAGGAGACGCGGTCCAGGCGGCGGGCCCGGGACTCGATGCGCGGGTCGGTCGTGTAGACGCCGTCGACGTCGGTGTAGATATCGCAAGGGCAGGCCAGGGCCGCGGCCACGGCGACGGCGGAGGTGTCCGAGCCGCCGCGGCCGAGCGCGGTGACGCGATCCTCGTCGGTGACGCCCTGGAAGCCGGGGATCACGGCGACCACGCCGGAGTCCATGGAGGCGCCCAGCGCCGTGGCGTCGATGTCAGCGATGCGGGCCTTGCCGTGGGCGTCGTCGGTGCGGACCGGGATCTGCCAGCCGAGCCAGGAGCGGGCGTTCAGGCCCAGCGCTCTCAGGGTCAGGGCCATGAGGCCCGAGGTGATCTGTTCGCCGGCGGTGACGACCACGTCGTATTCGTCGTCGGAGGCGGGAAGGCCCGGGGCGGCCGGGCCGATCAGGTCGGTCCAGGCCACCAGCTGGTTGGTCTGGCCGGCCATGGCCGAGACGACCACGGCGACGTTGTGGCCGGCGCGGACTTCGGCGGCGACGATCTCGGCGGATTTGCGGATGCGCTCGAGGTCGGCCATCGAGGTGCCGCCGAACTTCATCACCAGCCGGGACATCCTTAGCCTTTCGCCTTGCCGCCAAACCGCTTGCCATGGGGCGATAGGGCGTCCATCACGCGGGCGCAATGGCTCAGCCGCAATCCAGCATCGATCCCGAGGAAGTCGCGCGCTTTTCGGCGCTGGCGGACCGCTGGTGGGACGCGACCGGACCCTTCGCGCCGCTGCACCGGTTCAATCCGGTCCGGCTGGGCTTCATCCGCAATCAGGCGGCCCGGCATTTCGGGCGGGACGTGAAATCCGACCGGCCGTTCGGGGGGCTGAGCCTGCTCGACATCGGCTGTGGCGGCGGGCTGCTGTCCGAGCCGATGACGCGGTTGGGGTTTGCGGTCACGGGCGTTGATGCGTCCGAGCGCAACATCGGGGCGGCATCGGCCCACGCACAGGCGCAGGGGCTGGCCATCGACTACCGGGCCTCGACGGCGGAGGCGCTGCTCGAGGGCGACCAGCGGTTCGACGTGGTCCTGAACATGGAGGTGATCGAGCACGTGGCCGATCCCAAGGCCTTCCTGCTCGACACTGCGCGGCTGATGAAGCCGGGCGGCATGATGATCGTGGCGACGCTCAATCGCACCCTGAAGGCCCTGGCCCTGGCCAAGATCGGCGCCGAATATGTGCTCCGGTGGGTGCCGGCGGGGACGCACGACTGGAACAAGTTCCTGACGCCGGACGAGCTGAAGGGCTTCGTCGAGGGCCAGCCGTTCGGGATCGAAGGGCCTTTCGGGGTTCAATACAATCCCCTGAAAGGTGAGTGGCGCGAGAGCGCCGACGCCTCGATCAACTACATGATGATCGTCACGCCCTCGGCGGGAGCCGGTCGCTGAGCGAACGCAGTTGCGGCGGCCCGAGGTTGGGATAGTCTCACGCCCGCAACGGAGGGCGATCCCATGAGCATCCAGCCGCACGGCTATCTGCGCCAGGTCCTGGCCGACGACGAGGACGTGCTGCTGATCGCCCGGCCGCACTGGTTCGTGCTGCTGTCCAAGACGATCCTGTGGATCGCCCTGTTCGTGGTGGTGATCGCCTGGGCCATCTGGCTGAGGATGGTGGTGTCGCCCTACTGGGCTTTTGTCCTGCCGCTGGCGATCATTCCCCTGGGCTTCTGGATCTGGGAGCACATGGTCTGGGCCAACCAGATGCATGTGATCACCGACCGGCGGGTGATCCAGATGAGGGGCGTCCTGAACAAGGAGGTTTCGGACTCGATCCTGGACAAGCTGAATGACGTGAAGACCGATCAGTCTTTTCTGGGCCGCATCTTCGGCTACGGCGATATCGAGATCCTGACGGCGTCCGACGCCGGCGTGAACATGCTGCGCATGATCAACGATCCGCTGGGCTTCAAGCGCGCCATGCTGAACGCCAAGGAAGCGCTGGAGGACGAGCGCCACGGGGCCAACGACTGAGGCGTGTCGCTGTCGGTGTCGGTCTGAACGAACACCGACACGACCGACAGGAGCGACAGCTGTCGGTGTCGGTGTCGCTCCGAATGAACACCGACACGACCGACACGAGCGACATCGTCGGGGCCGTCGGCGCCAGAGTCCACCGTGGACGAAAAAGCCCCGGGTGCACAGTCGGGGAGCGGGCGTTCGGGCGCCCGCTGGGCGAGGTCCGCGCGCTGCTGAAACGCGGCGCGGGCGTGGCTGCAATGTCAAAGACCGCAAGGCCGGACTGAAAGTCCGGTCCATGCTCTCGAACATCATAGTGGGTGTGCGAACGGCGGGGACGAACGGCCCGCTTTGACCCCACCGCCCGTATCGAGAAGGGCGAGATTACACGGTCAAAGTGCGAGAGGATTGGCGGTCAAGTTACACGGCCGGGCGCGGTTCGATGTGAACCACCTCGCCGTCCTCCTTCGTGAATGAGGACGGTCGCGTTTCCATCAGGTCGAGCACGGCTTCAGAGGGCCGGCACAGGGCCGTGCCCAGCGGGCTCTGCACGATGGGCCGGTTCACCAGGATGGGGTGCTGGATCATGGCGTCCAGAATCGCCTCATCCGAAACGGCGGGGTCGAGCAGGCCAAGGTCGCCGGCGGGCGTCCCTTTCTCACGCAGGAGATCGCGCGGGCGAGCGCTCATTTCGGCGAGGAGGCGATCGAGCTGCGGCCGGGTCCAGCCGGTCTGGAGGTACTCGATGACGGTCGGCGCGTAGCCGCCGGCGCGGATCATGGCCAGCGCGTTGCGCGAGGTGCCGCACGAAGGGTTGTGAAAGATGGTGATCGGAAAGTCGGTCACGAGGAGCGTTCCTGTCTGAAGAGCCAGCCGCAAAGGATGAAGGCCGCCACCGAACCGGCGATCTGGCCGGCAAGGAATCCGGGAACCGAAGTCGGCGCGATTCCGGCGAAGGTGTCGGTCAGCGCGCGCGCCAAAGTGACGGCCGGATTGGCGAAAGAGGTCGAGGCCGTGAACCAGTAGGCGGCCGTGATGTAGAGCCCGACCAGCCACGGCACGGCGTCGGGCCGCGCGCGCAGTCCGCCGATGATCGTGGCGATGAGCCCGAAGGTGGCGACGCCTTCGGAGAACCACTGGGCCGGGCCTGCGCGCAGATTGGTGGACATCTGGATCAACGGCTCGTCGAACATCAGGTGGGCGCACCAGACGCCAAGGATCGCTCCGATGACCTGGACGGCGGCATAGGCCGCCGCGTCGCGCCAGGCCATGTCGCCCCGCAACGCGAACAAGGCCGTGACGGCGGGGTTGAAGTGCGCGCCGGAAACCGGTCCCAGCACGCTGATCAGGACCACGAGGCCGGCGCCGGTGGCCAGGGCGTTGGCCAGAAGCGCGATGGCCGCGTTTCCATCCGACAGGCGCTCGCCCATGATGCCCGAGCCGACCACGACCGCGAGCAACAGGGCCGTGCCGATGGCCTCCGCCGCAAGACGCCGCGCCATCATCCGCAGCAAGCAGCCCTGGCGGGCGCGGCGTCCGTGCGCAGGACGACGTCGGGTTCATCCTCGCCGTAACGGGTCGCGTCGCCGAAGGTGAAGAAGGTCTCCCAGCGCAGGCCGGACGGGTCGTTGACCCAGGCCTTGTCGGACCGGGCGTAGCAGCAGGTCGTTGCCTCCTGATCGCGCGTGGTCTCGCCAGCGGCCTTGAGGCGACCGGCGAGTTCGGCCAGTTCGTCGCTGCTGTCGACCTGGATCCCGAGATGGTCGACGCCGGGCACGCGGGCGCGGTCCGAGATCGCGAAGTTCACGCGCGGATCGTCGAGCATCCACTTGGCGTAGTCGTCCTTGGTCACGCTCGGCTGGGCGCCGAACAGGGCGGAATAGAAGTCGATGGACCGGGACAGGTCCTCGACGGCGACGTGAACGTGGAGGCGTTTCATTGGCAGGCTCCCTTGGATTGGGTTGAACAGGCGGCGCGGCTCGTGATCCCGGCGAGCGGCGCGCACACCTCGGGTCGGTTCAGGCAGCAGTCTTCCATCAGGTAGGCGAGCAGCTCGCTCATGCCGTCGTAGTGGGCGGCGTAGATGATGGACCGACCGTCGCGGCGTGACGTCACCAGCCCCGCATTGGAGAGCACGGTGAGCTGCGCCGAGAGCGTGTTTGGCGAGATGTCGAGCGCGCGGGCGATGTCGCCGGCCGCTACGCCGTCGCGACCCGCCTGTACGAGGAGGCGGAAGACCGCGAGGCGGTTGTCCTGAGCGAGGGCGGCGAGGCGTTTGACGGCGACTGACGATTCCATATTTCAACAAATATCGAAGTGTGGAACGGTGTCAAGCGGCGCAATGAAATGGGGCGCCGGACCGAAGTCCGACGCCCCTGAAGGCTGACTGATAGCCCCACGGGACGAGCCCGGGGGTGACGGTGGCTAGCGTCCCGCCACCGCGAGGCCCGAGAGGGTTTCGCGGAGGGCCGTGGCGCGGCGTTGGGTCGTCGCGTCGTCGCCTGTGACGGCCAGGCCGGTGGCAAGCGCCCGCAGGGCTTCGGGGGAGGCGGCGCCGGCTTCGGCCTGATCCAGGGCCGCCATGATCTCGGCGCCGGCTTCGGCCGTCAGGCCGCCGGAGCGGACCAACTGGTCGACATAGGCGCGGCCGATGGCCGGGTGGATGGGCCAGGTGACCGGGTTCTGCTGCTGCGGGTTGAAGGCCTCGCCCTGGTCGGCGAGGGCCGCGGCGGCCAGCTCGTTGGCGGTCAGGAACTCGGACGGGGCCAGTTCCAGCACGTCGAGGCCACGGCTGATCTCGGTGCCGTAGATGCGGCCATCGTACCAGTAGGCCGACCAGAAGCCGCCGAACTGGAAGCTGGTGTCCGACATCGGGCCCCGGTCGAAATAGGCGATCTCGAAGGGGTTGTTCGGGTCGGTGAAGTCGAGCACCGAGATGCCGCCCTGGTACCAGGCCTGAACGAAGATATCGCGGCCGGGGACCGGGACGATCGAGCCGTTGTGGGCGACGCAGTTCTCGCGCGGGCCCTGGGCGGCGGGCAGCTTGTAGGTCCCGCGGCGCACGAGCTGGCCATCGACGATGTCGTAGAAGGCGTTGGCGCCCCAGTTGCGCGGATCGGTGACCTGGCAGCGCGGACGTCCGCCGCCGCCCCATTCGTCGGTGAACAGGACGGTCTCGCCCTCGTTGTCGAAGGTGGCCGAGTGCCAGTAGGCGAAGCCGGGGTCGGTCACGGCGTCGATGCGTACCGGACGGCGGGGATCGCTGATGTCCATGATGATGCCGTTACCCGAGCAGGCGCCGGCCGCCAGGTTGCGCGACGGGAAGACGGTGATGTCGTGGCACTGGTTGGTCTGGCTGGTGGTCTGGGTGCCGTCGCCGTGGTCACCGCCGGGCCACAGGCCCGCGACGGCGCCGGTTTCCTCGTCGGCAAAGACGCGCGGGCTGTCGATGATGCGGGCCGAGGCCGGATCGTTCACCGGGATCTCGATGACGTCGATCGAGAACAGGGCGGTACGCTGGTCGCCCGGCAGGCCGGTGACGCAGCCGGCCAGCTCCTCGTCGTCGCGCACCGAGGCGGTGCCCGAGTTGTAGACGATGATCGAGCGCTCATCCGAAGAGACGACGGAGTGGGTGTGCGAGCCGCGGCAGGTCTGGACCTGGCCGACCTGGACCGGTTGAACCGGGTTGGAGATGTCGAAAATGCGGATGCCGCGGAAGCGGTCTTCCGAGGCTTCCGGGCCGACGCCCTGGCGGCCGCAGTCGGTCCGGCCGTTGGTGGATTCCACCGACATGATCAGCAGGCCGCCAACGATCGAGACGTCACCCTGGCCGCCCGGGCAGACCACCGAGGAGATCAGCTCGGGCTGGGCGCCGCCGAGCCGATAGAGGTTGAAGCCATGGTAGGAGCCGACCGCCATCAGGTCGCCCTGGAAGGCGATGTCGGTATTCGCGAAGCTGAGGAACGGACCCCGCTGGCTGAAGCGGGCTTCGGCGGCGCCGTCACGCGTGGCGCCGTCCGGCGTCGGCAGGGGCAGCGGAGCGCCCGACGGATTGGACGGATCGTAGAAGCCCTCAGGCTTGGGCAGGCTGGCGACCAGGGTCATGTTCAGGATCGCCTGCTCGGCGTCCATGAAGCCGCCGCGCAGCGTCGAGCGGGGGTCTTCCCACAGGCCGCGCAGAGCGGCGTCCATGCGGCGGATCTCGGCCTGCTGCTCGTTGTTCACGTCGTTCACGAACTGGAACAGTTCGGGCTCATAGGCCGAGCCCGGGCGGGCCAGGAGCTGTTCAACCATGGTGACCGCACCGGCATGGTGGCGGATCATCAGGTCAAGGAACAGGCGGTCGAACTCGGTCCCGGACGAGGCCGCGAGCGCCGCCATCTGTTCGGGCGTGGCCATGCCCTGCATCGGCGGGTGCCCCGAGTGGGCGCCGTGGCCGGCGTGGCTGCCGTGCATGGCGTGGGGATCGTCCAGGGCCGGCACGCTCTCGCCGCGCTCCGTCAGCCAGGCGCGCATGAAAGCGATCTCGTCATCCTGGGAGGCGCGGATGCGCGCCGCCATCTCGATGATCTCGGGGTTGTTGGTGCGATCGGCCACCAGGTCGGCCATGTCGACGGCCTGCTGGTGATGGACGATCATGCCCTGCATGAAGGCGACGTCGTCGTCGGAATAGCGGTTGTCGGAGATGCGGGCCGCGTCGCGGGCCTCAAGCGTGCGGCTGGCCTGGCCGGGGGCTCCCGGCTGGACGATCGGAGCCTCTTGGGCCCGGGCGACGCCGGCGGACAACAGGACCGCCAGCGAGCAGCCGGCGAGGAAACGGGCGGACAGACCCTTCGACATGATCACGGACAGACCCTCCAGAATGTGACGGTGAAACGGCTAGCGGGGGGCGCTGGATGCGCCGACTAAATTTTTGGCAATGAAACGCGGGTCGGCGAACCTCACGTCGGTGTGCGGGCCCTGAGCGCACGGGTTGGGCGGGTGCGCCCCTCGGGAGCCGCGTCCTGAAAGACCTTGCGAAAATCCTCGCGCTTCTGATGGATCGAGGCGAGAACCAGCCCCATGGGCACGCCCAGATCCACCAGCGCGTTCTCGGCCAGCTGCAGGCTGGCCTCAGTTGTCTCGGGCACGGCGTCGGTGACGCCCAGCTTGTAGAGTCGGGCGGCGTGCTTCTCGTCACGGGCACGGGCGATCAGGATGATGTCGGACCTGAGGTCGCGCACGCATCGCGCGACCTCGTCGACCTTGCCGGGAGAATCCATCGTCACGATGACGGCCCTGGCCTCGGCGAGACCCAGGCGCTGGAGCATGTCGGGACGGGCAGCGTCGCCGTACCAGACCGCGGCGCCCTCGCGGCGGGCCTGGGCGACGAGGCTCGCGTCGGCGTCCACCGAGGCATAAGGCACATCGTGTTCGCGCAGCAACTCGCCGACCAGCCGGCCGACCCGCCCGTAGCCCACGATGACGACCCGCGGCTGTTCGGTCGGCCCCTGATCCGGCGCGTCCGTCACATCCTCGTTCGGTTCGATACGCCGTTTCACGCGGGGGGCGAGCGCGGCCAGAACCGGCACGGCGAAGAGGCTGAGGGTCGCGGAGATCAGGACCCCTTGGGCGAAATCGGTCGAGATGACGCCGTCGCCGATGGCGGCGCTCAGGATCACGAACGCGAACTCCCCCGCCGGGCCCAGCACCAGGGCCGTCTCGATGGCCGGACCGGTCGGGACACGGAACAGGCGCGCCGCCGTGAAGATGGCGAAGACCTTGATGGCGATGATCGAGGCCGCGAGGCCGAAGATGGTCACGGGGGCCACCGCGATAGCGTCGAAATCCAGCCCCACGCCGACGGAGACGAAGAAGAAGCCGAGCAGGAGGCCCTTGAACGGCTCGATGACGACCTCGACCTCGCGCCGGAACTCGGTCTCGGCGATCAGCAGGCCGGCGACGAGCGCGCCGACGGCGGCCGACAGGCCGGTGACCTGGGCCAGGATGCCGGTGCCGAGCACCACGAACAGGCAAGTCGCCAGGAACATTTCCTGGTTGTTGGCCTTGGCCACCGAGCGGAACATCGGCCGGAGCACGACGCGGCCCAGGAGCAGGATGAGGGCCAGTCCGCCGATGGCGGGCAAGAGGCTGAGCAGGCCCGTGCCGATGGTGGAGGGGTCCAGCCCGTCCTCACCCACGCCGGAGGCGAGCACGGCGACCATGACAAGGATCGGCGCGACGGCGAGATCCTGGGCCAGCAGGATCGAAAAGGTCGACCGGCCGGCGACCGTCTTGAGCCGCCCCTGCTCGGCCATGACCGGCATGACCACCGCCGTCGACGACAGGGCCAGCGCCAAGCCGATAATGATGGCGCCGGCCAGGCTGCGGCCCATGGCCATGAACAGCAGCGCCAAGAGCGCCGCCGAGGACAGGATCTGGACCGTGCCGAGGCCGAAGACCATGCGCCGCATGGAGCGCAGACGCTCCCAGCTTAACTCCAGGCCGATGGTGAACATCAGGAACACGACGCCGAGCTGCGCCAGGACTTCGATCTGGCTGCGGTCGGTGATGGTGATCAGGTCCAGCCAGGGAACCTGTTCGACGTAGCGGCCCAGGCCGTCGGGGCCGAGCAGGACGCCGGCGGCGAGAAAGCCCAAGACCGGGCTGATCTTCAGCCGGTTCAGGATCGGCACCAGCACGCCCGCGGCGGCCAGGAAGACGATGATGTCCTTGTATTCGGTGGCGGCCGGTCCGTGCGTCATGCGCTCACTCTAGGGGGCGAACCGTCGCCCATGAAAATTATTTAAGGGACCCGGAGGCCCCTGATTGCATAAGGTGGCCCATCCATGCGGGCCCCGAGCGTGCGCCCGCCCGTAAGAGGGACCTCCATGAAAACGTCGATCCTCATGGCCGCCAGCGCCATGGCCCTGGCTTTCGCCGCCCCGGCCCTGGGCCAGGAAGATGACCGCGTCTGCATCGACGAGGCCTGCACCCTGCTGTCGATCGTCGGTCTGAACGGGCAGGGCGCCCAGCCCTCGACCGGCATGATCAACGGCACGGAAGCGCCGTCGTTCGGGACCTGGGGCTTCGACATGGCCGGCCGTGATACATCGGTCGCCCCGGGGGATGACTTCAACCGTTTCGCCAACGGTCTGTTCCTGGACGCGCTCGAAATCCCGGCGGACCGGACGCGCTACGGCGCCTTCGACATGCTGGCGGAGCTGTCCGAGAACCGCATGCGGGCGCTGGTCGAGGAGGTGTCGACCGCCCAGGGCCTGGACCCGGCGTCGGACGAAGCCAAGATCGCAGCGCTGTACGCCAGCTTCATGGACCAGGCGGCGATCGAGGCGGCGGACGCGGCCCCGCTCCAGCCGATGCTGGCCGAGGTTCGCGGGCTGGCGGACGCCTCGGCGGTTGCGGGCTTCATGGGGCGGGCCTTCTCGGGCTACGGCCGTCCGCTGTTCGGCTCGTTCGTGAATGACGACGCCCGCAACCCGGAGGTCTACGAGGCCTATCTGAGCCAGGCCGGCCTCGGCATGCCGAACCGGGACTATTATCTTGAAGAGCGCTTCGCGACCCAGCGCGCGGCCTACCGCGCCTATGTCGAAGAGCTGCTCACCATGGCCGGCTGGGAGAATCCGGCGGAGTCGGCGGACGCGATCCTGGCCTTCGAGACCCGCCTGGCCCAGGCCCACTGGACCCAGACCGAGAGCCGCGACCGCGACCGCACCTACAACCCGATGAGCCGGGCCGAACTGGCCGCCTCGGCGCCGGGCTTCGACTGGAACGCCTTCCTGAACGCAGCGGGCTACGGCGACCACGACCGCTACATCGTCTCCCAGAACACGGCGCTTGCGCCGATGGCCCAGGCCTTTGGCGAGACGCCGATCGAGACCCTGCGCGCCTGGCAGGCCTTCCATGTGATCGACCAGGCCGCGCCGTATCTGTCGCAGCGCTTCTCCGACGCGAACTATGGCTTCCGTCTGCGCACGCTGGGCGGCCAGCCCGAGCAGCGCAGCCGCGAGCGCCGCGGCGTGGCCTATGCCGAGGGCATCATGGGCCAGCCGCTGGGCCGGCTCTACGTCGAGCGCTGGTTCCCGGCCGAGAGCCGCGCGCAAATGGAGGCGTTGGTCGCGAACCTGCGCCGCGCCATGGCCCTGCGCATCGAGCAGCTGGAATGGATGAGCCCGGAGACCCGCGCGGAAGCGTTGGCCAAGCTGGAGCAGTTCGGCGTCAAGATCGGCTATCCCGACACCTGGCGCGACTATTCGGGCCTGCAGGTCAGCGCGACCGACCCGGTCGGCAACGTCGGCCGCTCGCGCGCCTTCGAATGGGCCTATCGCCTGAACCGCCTGGGCGGGCCGGTCGACGACACCGAGTGGGGCATGACCCCGCAGACGGTGAACGCCTACTATTCGCCGACCAAGAACGAGATCGTCTTCCCGGCTGCGATCCTGCAGCCGCCGTTCTTCGATCCGGATGCGGACCCGGCCGTGAACTACGGCGGCATCGGCGGCGTCATCGGCCACGAGATCGGCCACGGATTCGACGATCAGGGCCGCAAGTCGGATGGCACGGGCGCCCTGCGGGAATGGTGGACCGCCGAGGACGAGGCCCGCTTCGAGGCCCAGACGGCAATCCTGGGCGCCCAGTACGACAGCTATGAGGCGCTGCCGGGCTTCAACGTCCAGGGCGGCCTGACCATGGGCGAGAACATCGGCGATCTGGCCGGTGTGACGCTGGTGCTGGAGGCCTACCGCCTGTCGCTGGACGGAGCCGAGGCGCCCGTCATCGACGGCACGACCGGCGCGCAGCGCGTCTTCTACGGCTGGGCCCAGGTCTGGCGCGGCGCCTACCGCGAGGCGCGCATGCAGCAGATGATCGCCACCGATCCGCACAGCCCGCCGCAGTTCCGCATCATCGGGCCGCTGCGCAACATCGACGCCTGGTACGAGGCCTTCGGCGTGACGCCGGAGAACCACTACTACCTGCCGCCCGAAGAGCGGGTTCGCCTCTGGTAGGAGCCTAATCTCCTCCCTGCCGCGAAGCGGTGGGGAGGAGACATTTGTTAGTGGCCGCCGGCGCGTTGCCAGGCGGCGCGGGCTGCGGCGAGGCGTTGCGGCACCAGGCCTCGCAGGGTGGCTGGCGCGCCGGACAGACGACCGCCGGCCTCCTGGCCCTTGATCCAGGCGATATCGAAATCGACGGCGGTGGCGTCGGTCATGTCGACGATCTGGACGCGGCCCTTGCCGTCCACACGGCGGTCGAGGCGCAGGCGCAGACCGCCCCTCGATTCATCGGTGATCCGGCACTCGATCTCGATCCCGCCGGATAGCAGGATGGCGCGACGGTTCGCAGGCTTGCGGACCTCGCCTCTACGCTCGTCGTTCTTTCGTCCGAACACTGCGGTTCCTAGAGCCCGTCCTTCGAAAGGATCAGGGTGCCGTTGGTTCCGCCGAAGCCGAAGGAGTTGGACATGACGGTGGTCAGTTCGCCGTCGTGGCGCTGACGCAGGATCGGCATGCCCTCGAACTCGGGATCGAGGGTCTCGATGTGGGCGCTCTCGGCGGCGAAGCCGTTCTTGAGCATCAGCAGCGAATAGATCGCCTCCTGGGCCCCGGCGGCGCCCAGCGAGTGGCCCGTCAGCGACTTGGTCGAGGAGATCATGGGCAGATCGTCGCCGAAGGTGCGGCGAACGGCGGCCATTTCCTTGGAATCGCCGACCGGCGTCGAGGTGCCGTGCGGGTTCAGGTAGTCGATGCGGCGGCCGCCGGCCTGGCTGATGGCCATGCGCATGGCGCGCTCGGCGCCTTCGCCGGACGGGGCGACCATGTCGAAGCCGTCCGAGTTGGCCGCATAGCCGACGATCTCGGCGTAGATGGTCGCGCCGCGGGCCTTGGCCCGTTCGTATTCTTCCAGGACCACGATGCCGGCGCCGCCGGCGATGACGAAGCCGTCGCGGTTCACGTCATAGGCGCGCGAGGCGACCGAGGGCGTCTCGTTGAAGTTCGAGGACATGGCGCCCATGGCGTCGAACATGTTGGACATCGACCAGTCGATGTCCTCGCAGCCGCCGGCGAAGACGACGTCCTGCTTGCCCCACTGGATCTGTTCGGCGGCCGCGCCGATGCAGTGTGCCGAGGTCGCGCAGGCCGAGGAGATCGAATAGTTGATCCCCTTCAGCTCGAACCAGGTGGCCAGCACCGCCGACGGGCCCGAGGCCATGGCCTTGGGGACGGCGAACGGCCCGATGCGCTTGGGCGAGCCCTTTTCGATGGTGGTCTGGGCGGCCTGGAGGATGACCTGCGTCGAGGGACCGCCCTCGCCGACGATCAGGCCGATCCGTTCATCCTTGATCTCGTCCGGCGACATGCCGGAATCCTTCAATGCTTCCTCGAAGGCGATGTGGCCCCAGGCCGTGCCGTTGGCGAGGAAGCGCGCGGCGCGGCGGTCGACCTTGTCGGCCCAGTCCTCGGCGGTGTGGCCCATGGCGGGCGGAGCCCAGACCTGCGAACGGAAGCCGTGGGCGGCGTGATCCGGCGCGAACTTCACGCCCGAACGGGCGTCGCGCAGCGAGGCGGTGACCTCGTCCTGGCCGGTGCCGATGGACGAAACGATGCCGAGGCCGGTGACGACGACGCGACGCATTATTCGGCTCCCTGGGTCTGTGCGCCGCCGAACAGGCCGACGCGCATGTCGTTGCAGGTGTAGATGACCTGGCCATCCGCCTCGAGCACGCCATCGGCGATGCCCATGACGAGCTTGCGGTTGATGACCCGCTTCAGGTCGATCTTGTAGACGACCTTCTTGATGTCGGGCGTGACCTGGCCGGTGAACTTGACCTCGCCGACGCCCAGCGCCCGGCCCTTGCCGGGGCCCCCGATCCAGCCGAGGTAGAAGCCGACGAGCTGCCACATGGCGTCCAGACCCAGGCACCCGGGCATGACCGGATCGCCGATAAAGTGGCACTGGAAGAACCACAGGTCGGGATGGATATCGAGCTCGGCCTCGACGTAGCCCTTGCCGTGCGCGCCGCCGTCCGAGTTGATCTGGGTGATCCGGTCGAACATCAGCATCGGCGGGGCCGGAAGCTGGGCGTTGCCGGGGCCGAACAGCTCGCCGCGGCCTGAGGCCAGCAGGGCTTCGTAGTCGAAAGCGTGGGGGTAAAGGCTCATCGGGTCTCCCGCCGGCTGGTCTTTTCGCCGACCGTTTCGCGCGACGGGTTACACGACCGGAGAGGCCGCCTCAACCGCCGCCTTGGATGGCGAGCCCTCCGCGGGTCGCCTGAGCGCGCGCATCGCAGATGGGCTGTTCCGCCGTTCCGAACAAGGCGGCTTCGGGCGCCCAGCCTTCCAGGTCGTCCGAACGGACCTGACACCAGCCGTCCTCGCAGGCCTCGATCGACAGCAGGGCGCCGGGCGCGACCTGGGCCCGGACACCCGCGCCCGCGTCCGGCGAGGACCGCATGGCGGTCGCCTGGGTGCTGAGCGCGCGCCGACGCCCGGAGGTCAGGCTTCGGTGGATCCAGGCGATGGAGCCGTCAGGGCCGCAGACCTTTCGCCACTCCTCGGTCTCGGTGACGACCTGGAGCGGGGCGCCGGAGCGGTCGAACTGCCACAGGACGGGATAGTCGAGCCCGGGGCCGGCGCGCATGGACGCCGGAGCGCCGCGCACGGAGATCCAGCGCGGCACGGGATAGCCGGACGGTGTGTCGGCGGTTTCCTCATCCGCCGCGCCCCCGCCGCAGGCGGCGAGCAGCACGAGAAGGGCGCAGCCCAAGGCGGCTTTCACGCCCGCGCGCGCCGTGAGATAGGGGCTCGCCATGTCTGCACGCCTCAAGGTCATCCTTACCCGTCGCTTGCCCGACATCGTGGAAACACGGATGCGCGAGCTGTTCGACGCGGAACTTAACCTCGTTGATCGCCCGATGGGTAAAGACGAGCTGAAAGCCGCCGTGGCGCGGGCCGATGTGCTGGTGCCCACCATCACCGACCGCATCGACGCCGAGGTCATTGCGGCGGCCGGGCCGCAGCTGAGGCTGATCGCCAACTTCGGGGCGGGGGTGGAGCACATAGACGTCGAGGCGGCGTCGCTGAGGAAGATCGTGGTGTCCAACACCCCGGGCGTGCTGGCCGAGGACACGGCCGACATGGCCATGGCCCTGACGCTGGCGGTCAGGCGGCGGCTGATCGAGGGCGCGGCCATGATGGCCGAGGGCCGGTTCGAGGGCTGGACCCCGACCTTCATGTGCGGACGGCGAGTGTGGGGATCGCGGCTGGGCATTGTCGGCATGGGCCGGATCGGCCAGGCGCTGGCGAGGCGAGCCAAGGCCTTCGGGATGCAGGTCCACTACCATAACCGCAACCGGCTGGGTCAGGGCGTCGAGGAGGAATTGGGCGCGACCTACTGGGAGAGCCTGGAGGCCATGCTGCCGCGGGTCGACGTGCTGTCGCTGAACTGTCCGGCGACGGATCAGACCCGGCATCTGATGTCGGCCGAGCGGCTGGCGCTGATGAAGCCGGACGCGGTGCTGATCAACACGGCGAGGGGCGAGATCGTGGACGAGGAGGCGCTGGTTCAGGCGCTGGACCGCCGGGCGCTCGGCGGTGCGGGGCTGGACGTCTATGAGCACGAGCCGCGCGTTCATCCGGGTCTGGTGAACCGCCCCGAGGTGGTGCTGATGCCCCATCTGGGCTCGGCCACGCAGGAGAGCCGCGCCGACATGGGCGAGCGGGTGATCCTCAACATCAAGACGCTGGAGAACGGCCACCGTCCGCCGGACCGGGTGCTGCCGGGGCTGGGGTAGGGCTCAGGGGACGCTTCGGCGGCCCGCAGACCCCCCTGCCAACCCTGCCAAACCCTGCCAACCCTGCCACAGGACGGGGGGAGGGACGTCGGTCTCACAGATGCTGACACTGTCATGGCTGACACCGGGCTGGGCGTCCGGGTGCGGGATGGCGATGTCAAGGACCGGTGGTGCGGGGAGTATGACCGGGGTCCGCGAGGCGGGGAAAAGTCCGGGGCGATTTTTCTGCGGCGCCAAGCGAGGCAAGGAACGGCAGTAGCGAGCAGCGGGGAAGACCGGCGTTACTTCGTCGGCATCATCGCCGCGCCGTCGGTGCAGGCCTCGGTCCAGAAGAGGG
>CAMLNT010000011.1 GCA_946481425.1 uncultured Brevundimonas sp. | reverse complement strand
GGCGGATTTCGTTGGTGCCGGCTCCGATGTCGTAGAGCTTGGCGTCGCGGACCAGCCGTTCGACCGGCCATTCCTTGGTGTAGCCGGCGCCGCCGAGTGCCTGAACGGCCTCCAGCGAGACCTTCACGGCGTTCTCGGACGCCAGAAGGATCGCGCCGGCCGCGTCATAGCGGGTGGTCTGGCCGGCGTCGCAGGCGCGCGCCACGGCGTAGACGTAGGTCCGGGCCGAGTTAAGGGCCACGTACATGTCGGCGACCTTGGCCTGCATCAGCTGGAACGAGCCGATCGCCTTGCCGAACTGCTTGCGGTCCCGAACGTAGGGAAGGACAACGTCCAGCGCCGCCTGCATGATGCCCAGCGGGCCACCCGCCAGCACGGTGCGCTCGTAGTCGAGGCCCGACATCAGAACCGCCGCGCCGCGGCCCTCGCCGCCCATGACATTTTCCTCGGGGACTTCGCAGTCCTCGAACACCAGCTCGGCCGTGTCGGAGCCGCGCATGCCCATCTTGTCGAGCTTCTTGGAAACGCTGAAGCCCTTCATCCCCTTCTCGATCAGGAAGGTGGTCACGCCGCCATTGCCCTCGCCCGTGCGGGCATAGACGACCAGGGTGTCGGCGGTCGGGGAGTTGGTAATCCAGAACTTGGTCCCGTTCAGGATGTAGCGGTCGCCCTTCTTCTCGGCTCGGGTGCGCATGGACATGACGTCCGAGCCCGAACCGGCTTCGGACATGGCGAGCGAACCAAGGTGCTCGCCCGAGATCAGTTTCGGGAGGTACTTCTGCTTCTGCTCCGGCGTGCCCCAACGGCGAATCTGGTTCACGCACAGGTTCGAGTGAGCGCCGTAGCTGAGGCCGATCGAGGCCGAGGCGCGAGAGACCTCCTCCATCGCCACCACGTGCTCGAGATAGCCCATGCCAAGGCCGCCGAACTCTTCCTCGACGGTGATGCCGTGCAGGCCCAATTCGCCCATCTCGGGCCAGAGGTCGCGGGCGAACTTGTTGGTCTCGTCGATTTCCGCGGCGCGTGGCGCCAGCCGGTCGGCGGCCCAGCGGGCGGTAGTGTCACGGATGGCGTCAGCGTTCTCGCCGAGGCCGAAATCCATCGATTGGGGGGCGAAGGGAATGCTCATGGCGGCGGGTTAGCACCCCGGCGCCGCGACGGAAAGCCGCTCACTCAGGCTCGGATGTGCCCAGGCGCTTGAACAGGTTGTAGGCCGAAATCCAGACGCAGACGACGCCGATGCCGACGAGCACCCAGGCGATCAGGGTCTTTTCGTCGAAGGCGCCGTTGGCGGCCGGTGACTCGCTGGCCAGCTGGAAGCCTGCCACACCAAAACCGAAGGCGCCCAGACCGACCACGCCCATCGCCACATAGGCGGCCGAGTTGTGCCAGCGGGATTCGCTCTCGCCGGCGTCGGCGATCGGCTCGTAGAAGATCACGCCGCCGTCCTCGGCCGGCGACGCGGGCGCGGCGTCGAACAGCGCCGGCTGGCCTTCGGCCGGCGGCTCCGTCTGGTCCTCGACCGGCGCAGGAACCGGCTCGGCCATCTCCGGCGGGGAGGTCAGGATCAGAACCAGCGGAGGCTCGGTCAGGTCGGAACTGACGACCGGCTCGCCTTCCTCTCCGATCATCGGCAGGGATGAGGCCGCTTCCTGCGGTGGCTCCGCGGCGGCGACGGGGGCAGGCGCGAAGGGCTCGGTCGGATAGGTGGCGTAAATGCGGGTCGAGACGCTGGCCTCGCTGACCGTCGGACTGGGCGGCGGCGGCTCTGGTGTCATGAGCGCGTGCTCGACCAGGGGACCGGTCGCGGGCTCAGGTTCGGAATGCTGCGTGGGCTCGGCCAGCGCCGGGGCGTCATGGGCGGGGACGACGGAAGCGGCTTCGGAAGGCGGCTCCCCGATCGCCGGCGCCTCAGGGACAGGCGTCTCGGCGGACGGCGCTTCCGGCGCGGCTTCGGGCCCGGGATATTCGGTGACATCAGCCTCGGCCTGCGGCGCCGCGAAATCGATGCTCACATCGGCGGGACGGGCTTCAGGCAGGGCGGCCTGGGCGACGGGGTCCACCTCTGGCCGGATCAGGTCGGTCGGGGTCGGCTGCACGGCCGAGCCCAGCATCAGGGCTTCCTCGGCCGAGCGGCGACGGACCAGGGCGTCCAGGACTACACGACGGCCGTCGAAGGCTCCGGCGCGCCAGATCGCCATCGCCAGGGCGGCCTCGGTCATCCGCTCCTGATTGACGCGCGTCAGAACCTCGGAACTGCGGAAGGCGTCGACGCCGACGTTGAAGGCGAAACAGACCAGGGCGTCGAATTGGTTCTGGGAAATCTCGACGGCGACAGCCTCGTTGACCGCCGCCACCACCGGGATCAGGTCGTAAAGCAGCAGCGCCTCGGCGTCGGCCTCGGAGATTGTCGCGCCTTCGCGGGCGTACTGGGTATGGCCGTGGCCCATGGTCCAGCGGCCGTCGGGCAGGCGCGCGGCGGTCAGGCGCAGACCCTCGAAGCTCTTGAGAAGCTCCAGTCCTTCGCGAGACATCTTCAGGCGCGGCTGCATCACTGACCCGTACTGATCCATTCCGGGACAAAGCGGTTCGCCCCGAAAGCGACCCAGCAAAGGCCGGGCCGCCCTTCCTAGGTCGGTAAAGCTAAAGGAGGATCAAGCCCGCCAGGCCCAGGAAGGCCAGAAAACCGATCGTGTCGGTCATCCAGGTCACGAAGACCGGCGAGGCGACGGCCGGGTCACGCCCCAGACGGTCGAGCGCCAGCGGCGCCAGGGTGCCGGCCAGGGCGGCCACGCACAGATTGATCAGCACCGCCAGGCCAATGACCAGCGACAACAGGGGCTGGTGGAACCACAGCCAGGTCACGCCGGCGAGCAGCAGGGCGATCACCGACCCGTTCGTCAGGCCCACGGCGATCTCACGCCTCAGGATGCGCCAGCCGTTGGCGGCCGAGACTTCGCGCATCGCCAGGGCACGGACCGACACCGTCAGGGCCTGGGTCCCCGCATTCCCGCCGATGGAGGCCACGACCGGCATCAGGACCGCCAGGGCGACCAACTGCTCGATCTCGCCCTGGAACAGGCCGATCACCGTGGAAGCGACCAGCGCCGTGCCAAGGTTGACCACCAGCCAGGGAATGCGCGAGCGCACGACTTCCATGACGTTGGCGTCGCGGCCCGCGTCGGTCACGCCGGCCAGGGCCAGCATGTCTTCCTGGTTCTCTTCCTGGATGATGTTGACGATGTCGTCGACGGTGATCTGGCCGACCAGCCGTCCGCCCTTGTCGATCACGGGCGCGGAGATCAGGTGATACTTCTCGAAAATGTAGGCGACTTCTTCCTGCTCGGTATCGACGGCGATCTCCTGGATCGGCTCCATCAGGTCTGTAAGCAGGACATCGCGCGCGGCGCGCAGCAGGCTCGAGACGGGAATCGCGCCGACCGGACGCTGGGACGGATCGACGACATAGATGTCGAAGAACAGCTCGGGCAGGTCCTCGGCCTGGCCGCGCATATGGTCGATGGCGTGTCCGACCGACCAGAACTGGGGCGCGGCCATGACCTCGCGCTGCATGAGGCGGCCGGCGGTGTCCTCGCCGTAGAGCAGGGCGTTTTCGATACCGGCTCGCTCGGCCTCTGGCATGGCCGCCAGAACGGCGCGGCGCTGGTCGTCTTCCAGGTCCTCGACGATGCCCGTCGCATCGTCCGAATCCAGCTCCTGGAGCGCCTCCGCCAGGGCGCCGGGGTCGATGTTCTCGAGCACGTCCTCACGGACGTTGTCGTCGAGTTCCGGAAGCGTCTCCGCCAGCAGGTCCGGCGGAAGCCACGGCACAACCTCGTCACGGTGCTCGGCCGACAGGAAGCCGAGCAGATCGGCCACGTCGGCCGGGTGCAGGGCCGAGATCAGCTCGCGCAGACGCATGCCGTCGCCGCGGTCAGCCGCGTCGACGACCATCTCGACGTAGTCGGATGTCAGGGCGTAGTCCTCGCCAAGCGCCAGATCCTCGAGCATCTGGGCGGCCTCGGTGTCGGACAGGTGGGGGGCGTCGCTGGACATGCTCGCCTCCCTCCTTGGCTACCGGGCGATCAACGGATCAATCGCCGATTCTCGATGGTGCGGTCGAGAAGACTCGAACTTCCACTCCGGTTAGGGAACAGCGACCTCAACGCTGCGCGTCTACCAATTCCGCCACGACCGCTCGCATCGGAGCGCGGGGGAATAGCGGAGGCGGTGCGGGGGGGCAATAGGGCCGCGCGGAAATCTACGCAGCGCCCGCCATGTAGTCATAGACGTTGGCCGGGCCAGTCACGACGATCGCGATGCGGTCGTCCGAGATCGAGATCTCACCGCGCGCCACCGGATGGTTGTTGGCGAGAATCCAGACTTCGTCGCCTTCCTGGGCGTCGAGCGCAATCACGGCGCCGCGGCCCATGCGCAGCAGATGCTGCATCGGAATGCTGGAACGCCCGAGCACCACCGAAATCTCGACCTTCACGGCCGAAACCTGCTGGCTGACCCCCTTGGCGAATGGGAGCGTTTGCGACACCCGGACCCCTCGAACACGAACTGCAGGTCACCTTTGGCCCGTCATGCTTGACGACGCGTTAAGCCGGCGGCTTGCGGCGGTGGTTTTGAAAGGCCAATTGCGCGCCATGAGCGACAGCCTCGACATTCTCAGGCGCGACGACGGTCTACCGGCGGGCTGGGCGGTTTCGCGGGGGCTGGTCCCCTACCCCGAGGCCGTGGCGGCCATGGAAGCGCGCGCCGCTGCGATCGCCGAGGGCCGGGCGGGCGAGCTGATCTGGCTGCTGGAGCATCCGCCTCTCTACACATCGGGCGTCTCCGCCAAAGCCGAGGATCTGCTGGCGCCGGGCGACATCCCCGTGTTCGAGACGGGTCGAGGCGGGCAGTTCACCTATCACGGGCCGGGCCAGCGCGTGGCCTATGTGATGCTGGACCTGAACCGGCGCGGCCGCGATGTGCGACGGTTCGTGCGTGGGCTGGAGGCGTGGATTGTAGACGCCCTGACAGCGTTCAATGTTGATTCCGGACCGCGCGAAGGGCGCGTCGGGGTCTGGGTCGAGCGCCGCGACCACGGCCATGTTCGCGAAGACAAGATCGCCGCCATTGGGGTGAAGATCCGGCGCTGGGTCAGCTTTCACGGCATCAGCCTGAACGTCGAGCCGGACCTCAGCCACTTCTCCGGCATTGTGCCGTGCGGCATCCGCGAGCACGGCGTCACCAGTCTCGTGGACCTCGGCAGGCCGGTGACGATGGACGAAGCCGACGCGGCGCTGCGGGCGGCGTTCGAGGCGAACTTCGGACCGGCCGAGCCGGAGGAGCCGCCGCTCTAGATCAGCGCGCGCATGGGGTTGGGACCAAAGCGGTTGGCGCCCTGCTCGGACGGCATCAGACCCAGCTCGACGATGGCCCAGAACACAACCAGCACGCCCAGCATGTCGAGGACGCCCTCCGGGTGCGGCCAGACCATGATGAAGGCGAACAGGATCACCGCCGTCCACCAGCCCGATCGGCCCCGGTCGTGCAGACGTTTGGACAGGACGCAGGCGGCCGAGAAGAACAGCAGCGGATAGGCGAAGACGCCGGTGAAGACGTTGTCACCCAGCGCCGACTGATAAAGAGCCAGCATCACCACCAGGCTGACGGCCGCGAGGAGGAAGGGAAGCCGGCCGACCCGTCCCGAGGACGAGAAAAACAGCTCCGGCCAATCGATGCGCGCGTTCATGGCGTCCTTATCCGCAAATTCGCGCCCGAGGGCCAGACGCCTAGCCGCGGCCGGCAGCGGCGACGAACAGGCGTTCGATCTCGGCGTCCACCTGATCCGCCGCACTCAGTTCCACGACCGCGGTCAGACGCTCGGACCAGCTTTCTCGGCGGGTCGGGGCGGACAGGCGGGTGGATGCTTCCGGGTCCAGCTTGAAGCCGAGCAAGGCACCTCCGCCCTTGAGCGGGCGGGCCGCCGCGAACTGGACATGGCGTGAGAAGCTGGAGAAGGCCTTGCGCTGGCCGGTTACGACGCCTTCCGTCGAGGCCGCAAGCGCCTCGATTCGGGCAAGGATCGCCTCGGAAGCGGGGTCCTTCCAGAGTTGGGCGCGCAGGCCTTCCGGGTCGTCCCACCCCGGCTCGCCGGACGTGTCGGCGCACGACAGGATATAGGCCGCGTGGTTCACGCCCACGCCGTAGTTGGCCTTCAGCCAGGCAGCCTGCTTGCCAGACGTGGTTTCGGGGCAGGCCTTGAGGATCTCGAGCCATTCAGCCATCGCCTTGCCGGTCTGGGCCTCGAAATTGGCCTGGACGGTCGCGAACCATTTCTTCTGGCGTTCGGTCATGCCGGCCACGGCCTTGTCAGCGCCACCCGCCATCGGCGAAACCTCCCCTGAACCCTGACTGGACGATAGCATGAGCCTCACTGGCGCCTACGATCCCGACAACATCTTCGCCAAGATCCTGCGCGGAGAGATTCCGAACGTCACTGTTTACGAGGATGAGCGGGTCCTCGCCTTCATGGACGTCTTCCCGCAATCGGAAGGCCATGTCCTGGTGATGTCCAGGAACTCTCAGGCCCGCAACCTGCTGGAGGTCGAGCCGGAGGCCCTTCAGGACGTAATGCTGACCGTCCAGAACATCGCCCGCGCTGTCCCAAAGGCGCTGGGCTGCGACGGTGTCTCGATCATGCAGTTCAACGGCGCGGCCGGCGGCCAGACCGTCTTTCACCTGCACGTCCACGTGATCCCGCGTTGGTCCGGCCGGTCGCTCAAGGGGCACGGCGAAGGCGGGATGGCGGACACGGAAGAACTGAAGGCGACCGCCGCAAAGATCGCGGCGGCGCTCTAGACGAACTCCACCTCGACGCCTGGCCGGACCGCGGCGGCCAGATGCGCGACATCCCAGTTCGTGAGGCGAACGCAGCCGTTCGAGGCGTTCTTGCCGACGATGTCGGGATTGGGCGTGCCGTGGATGCCGTAGGTGTCGCGCGACAGGTCGATCCAGATGGCGCCCACGGGATTGTTTGGACCAGCCGCGATCACCAGACGACGATTGATGGTGTCGTTGGCGTAGTCCACGCGCGACGGATCGTAGGTGTAGGTCGGGTTGCGCGCCACGCCGTTGACGGTCATGGCGCCGTCCGGGCTGGGGTTTTCGCTGGATCCGATCGTCGCCGGATAGAAGGCCAGCAAGGTCCCGTCCTCTGCATAGGCGCGCACGGCCTTCTCTTCTGCGTCCACCTCGATACGCGCCACCTCGCCCTGGATCGGCTGGCGACGTGGATTGGTGATATAGATTTCGGTCCCGGCCCTCGCGAAGTCGGCGTTGGGGTTCAGAGCGCGCAGGAACTGCTCGTCCATATGGAAGCGCTCGGCGAGAAGCTCGGATGCCGAGCGGTAGCCGAGCGTCTCGAGCTCGGCCTGATCCGCCAGGTCTCGAGGGATCATCGGTGTGAACGGACCCGCCACATCCTCCTCGGTCAGGACGTAACGGGAGACCACATCGGCCGAGGCCCCGGTCATGAGGTGGTCGAACAGCCCCTGGGTCAGCTGACCGTCGACCGGCAGATCGTTCTGACGCTGATATTCGGCGATGGCCTGACGGACATTTTCGCCGAACCGGCCATCCGTGACGCCCGGCGAGAAGCCAGCCCGGTCCAGCATCACCTGAACGCGTGCGACCGTGGCCGACACGGTCTGTTCCGCATCCGTCGCAGCGGGCGGCGCGAAGGTCGCGTCATTGATCTGCTGAGGCGTCACCGAGCCTGTGGCCGGCGGCCTTTCAGCCTCCACGGGGGGCGGCGCGGCCGGCGGCGTCCGGGGCTCCGGGTCGCTGCAGGCCACAGCGGGCAGGGCCAAGGCGACGGTCAGGACGGCGGCGGCCGATTTCATCAACGAACTCCGGGACAGCTGAGCCCTGAGAATGCTCGGGCCGGCTCCAGCGTTCCGGTTGCGGCAGTCAGGGCAGCAAAATGAGAGTTGTCTGATAGCCGCCGCCCGGGAGGGCCCAGGCCACGCGCACGGCGCCCTCAATCGCCGTCGGTTCGATCGCCGCAGCAGGCCGTACCGAGGCCACCTCGACGGTGCGCTCCTCGCGGCGGTCGCCGGCGACGGCGGCCAGGCGGTGGGGGCCCGCGGGCGCTGTCGCACTCAGGACGGCGAACCAGCGGCCCTCTCCATCGGCTCGCACGCGCGCCACCGTGCGGCCGTCGATGCTCAGGGCCACGTCTTCGTCCGCGTCGGCGCGGCCAGAGGCAGCCATGCCGCCCCCGCTGTCGATATCCACCACCGCCAGGAGCGGGGCCGGTCCAACCGGAAGCGAGGCGCCGCCCGCCCGAAGCATGACGGCCCTCTCAGGCGCCGCTGCGGGCGAGAACAGCCAGCCGTCACTGGACACAGACTGGCCGGCCCGTTCGACACTCAGGTTGTAAAGCCGGTCAGCGGGGGCGGTGCCCGGCAGGGAGATCGCATAGTCGCCGGAGTCGTCGGCCGTCACGCCGTGTGCGGCCCCATCCATCTCGATCAGGCGAACCCGCTCGCCCGGGCCAGCACGGCCATTGACCACGACCCGTCCGCCCTCGACCGCGACGTGGGTCGCCACAGGCGGCGCCGCGTAGGCGGGCGCGTCGTCGGCAGCGTCGGTCGGCGCAGCCGCCTCGCCACTGCAGGCGGCGATCGCCATGCCCGCCATCAGGATCGTCGCCAGTCGCCTCATCACGCGCCCGCTAGGTTAAGCCGTCCGCCTTTGCTAGAGCCTTTCGCCCCGGGATGAAACGCCCCGACTCGACAGGAACCCGCCTTGGCCGAAGCCCCCACCGAACTCCATTCCGTCTGCGTCTTCTGCGGATCGTCGATGGGCAACAAGCCTGTCTTTGAAGAGACGGCGCGCGAACTGGGCAAGGCGCTGGCCGATGAAGGTCTGCGGCTGGTTTACGGCGGTGGCGGCGTGGGCCTGATGGGCGCCTCGGCGCGCGCGGCGCACGAGGCAGGCGGGCAGGTGCTGGGCATCATGCCCGACTTCCTGCGCGCCAAGGAGCGTCTGCTGGACGAGGTCGAAACGGTGGTCGTCGAGACCATGCATGAACGCAAGGCCATGATGTACGACGCATCGGAGGCGTTCGTGGTCCTGCCGGGCGGCATCGGCACGCTGGAAGAAGCGATCGAGCTGATGTCCTGGCGGCGGCTGAGCCTGCACCTCAAGCCGATCTGGTTCGTGAACACCGAAGGCTTCTGGGACGCGCTGATCGCCCTGTTCCACAACAACGTCTCGACCGGCATGACGCCCGAGTGGTTCCTGGAGACCTTCATCGTCGTCGATGACGTGCCCAGCCTGATGCAATCGATGAAGACGTGGTTCGGGCGCTAGACTTGTCTCCGCGACGCCGTCGGGCATAAGGCGTCGATGCCCTCCCCGGCCCGTCTGATCGTCGACCTGAACGCCCTCTCGGCAAACTTCCACACGCTCGCGCGCATCGGAGGCGCGCCGGTGCATCCCGTGGTCAAGGCGGACGCCTATGGACTGGGCGCCGCCGCCGTCGCTCGCAAGCTGATGACGGAGGGGGCCGAGGCCTTCTTCGTCGCGCGCCTGACGGAGGGCGAGGCGCTCCGTCAGACGCTGGGATCGCGCCCGGACATCTATGTGCTGGATGGCTGCGGCCCGAACGATGTGTTGCGGCTCCAAGCCGCACAACTCCGTCCCGTCCTGAGTTCGCCGGAACAGATCCGCCGCTGGCTGGGGTCGGACGGCGGACCCAGCGCCCTGCATATCGACACCGGGATGAACCGCCTGGGCGTTCGCCCGGAGGACGCGCCCGAGCCGTTCCCCGGCCTGACGATGGTTCTCAGCCACCTGGCCTGCGCGGACGACCCCTATGACGCCATGAACGCGGCCCAGCGCTCGGCCTTCGAGCTGGTCAGCCGGCGCTATCCCGACACAATCCGCTCCTTCGCGAACTCGGGCGGCTGTTTCCTCGGGTCCGACTACGGCTTCGACGCCCTGCGCCCCGGCGTAAGCCTGTACGGCGGCGGCCCCGAAGGACGGCCGGACGACCGGCTCAAGCCCGTCGCCGCCCTGCGGGCCGAGGTGCTGCAGGTCCGCGATGTGCCGGCCGGGGAGACCATCGGCTATGCGCGGGGCTTTTCCGCGACCCAACCCATGACGGTCGCCGTCGTCGCGGTGGGTTACGCTGACGGCGTCCTGCGCTCCACCAGCCCGCACGGGCAGGTCTGGGCCGGCGGCGAGCTGCGGCCCATCGTGGGACGTATTTCCATGGACCTCACAGCCATCGACGTAACCGGCCTGAGCGTCGCCCCGGGCGATCTGGTCGAATTCTTCGGACCCCATCGTCCGATCGACGACGCGGCCACCGACGCCGGGACGATCGCCTACGAACTGCTGACGGCCGTCAGCCCGCGGGTCCCGCGCGTCTACGTCGGTTGAGCCGCGTCAACTGAAGCGGATATTGACGTCACCGACGCTTGGACCGCCGCCAAACATGCCCGTGACCTCCTGGGTGACCCAGCCGACCACCACGAAGACGATCACGCCAACCACGACCGTGGCGACCGTGAAGACCACCGCCCGCTCCGGCGGCGATTCCATCAGGCGCGGCAGGCCCAGATAGAGCAGGTAAAGGCCGTATAGGGCGACAAGCCCCAGCACCGACAGGGCCGGAACCAGGCCGACCACTCCGGCGAGCCATCCGGCCGTCGAGGCGTAGATCGCGACCTTCATGCCCGAAAGGCGGTCTTTCACGCCGCCGAAAGTCGGGGCGAGATGTTCGATCGCGAGGCCCAGCAGGAACACGCCCGCCAGCGACGTCACATAGCCGGCGATCGCGCCGGCGATGGCGCCCATCAGGTCGGGGCGCCAGTGAACGCCAAGGGCGCCGTAGCCGAAGATCTGCCCACCGATCAGGGTGCAGATCGGGCCGATGGCCGCCAGGATCATGGCATAGCCGGTGAACAGCGACCGGATGCTGCTCGGCTCGGCCTTGATCACCTCCCACTCGGACGCGGGGGACACGAGGATGTTCTTCACGCGGGCGATCAGCCCGGGACTGATAACGGACGACGTAGCTGTCATGGCGCAGCCTCCCTCTGCCAGACGGTGACTATGCGCCTTTGACAGAACGACGCAATGCGACGTCAGGCCGTACCGGGCTCGGGCGTGGGCGGCGTGGTCGGCCAGACGACGCGCGGTTCGGGCCGGGGATCGTCCGGGCCAAGACCTTCGCAATCCATCGTCGTCTGTTCGACCAGGGCGATGCGGCGGGCTTCCCCGTCCCAGCGCCAGCGGGTCGTGGTTCCGCAGGCCGTAGCGGCCTGGGCGATCGAGGAGACGAACTCGCGCCGCTCCGCGTCCCAGCTGAGGTTCGGGCTGGCGAACTCGGCCCGCCATTCGCCGTCGCCCTGGATGTCGTATTGGGTCAGCGGCACGGCCATTGGGTGACCGCCCTCTTCCGTCGGCTCGGCGATGAACAACTGGCTCCAGCTGTCTCGCATTCCCGTCGAGCACTGGACGATGACGGCGCCGACATCAGGCGCGAGATCAACGACTTCCGAGGCCCTCTCGACACCGTCCGGGAGCTCGCAGTTCTCGGTGTCCTGGGCGACGTGGGCGATGAAGCCCTCGCGCTGGGCCTCGGCGAGCGCCAGACCCGTGCCGTTCGGTGCGACGGCGTCGGCCGGCGCGGCGGCCGGCTCGTCGGCGGCCGGTTCCGTGGCCGGTCCGCAGGCCGTCAGCGCCATAGCGGCCAGTCCCAACAGTAGCCTGTGCATCGTGTCCTCCCTGCCCTTCAGCCGACCCTAGGCCATGTCGCGGGTTCGCGCGAGGCCGCGACCGGCTCTGACGCCGCATCCGGGCAAACGAGGCGCGGCGGAATCGGTCCGCCTCTGCTAGAGGAACCTCCATGGCCCGCGACGGTGCGATCTATGTCTGTCAGTCCTGCGGCGCGGTCCACGCCAAGTGGTCCGGCCAGTGCAACGCGTGCCAGGCCTGGAACACCCTCGTCGAGGAGACGCAAAGCCGCGCCCCGGGCACGCTGAAGCCGTCAAAGGCGCGTGGGTTGGCCTTCGAGGATCTGCAATCCGACAATCCCGAGCCGCCGCGCCTGACGACGGGCGTGGCTGAGTTCGACCGGGTTTGCGGCGGAGGCGTGGTGCCGGGATCGGCGATCCTGCTGTCGGGCGACCCCGGCGTCGGCAAGTCGACGTTGCTGCTGCAGGTGACGGCTCATGCCGCCACCAGGGGCGCGCGCGTCGCCTATATCTCTGGCGAAGAGGCGATCGAGCAGATCCGGTCGCGCGCCGCCCGGATGGGACTGGCCGCCGCGCCAGTCAACCTGGCGGCAGAGACCTCGCTGCGCGAAATCCTTGACGGGCTGAAGCGGGATACGTTCGATCTGGTGATCGTCGACTCCGTCCAGACGCTCTGGTCCGACGCGCATGAGGCAGGTCCTGGATCGGTGACACAGGTGCGCGCCTGCGCCGGCGAACTGGTGCGGTTCGCCAAGAAACGTGGCGTCGCCGTCGTGCTCGTCGGACACGTCACCAAGGACGGCCAGGTGGCCGGCCCTCGCGTAGTCGAGCACCTGGTCGATGCGGTGCTCTCCTTCGAAGGCGAGCGCGGCTATCCGTTCCGGATCCTGCGCGCCGGCAAGAACCGCTTTGGAGCGACCGACGAGATCGGGGTCTTTGAGATGGGAGACCGGGGCCTGAACGAGGTGCCCAATCCGTCCGCGCTGTTCCTGGGCGAAGGCGGTGAGCGCGCGGCCGGGTCGGTGGTCTTCGCCGGCATCGAAGGCTCGCGTCCGGTGCTGGTCGAGGTTCAGGCCCTGGTCGCGCCTTCGGCCTACGGCACGCCGCGCCGGGCGGTGGTCGGCTGGGACAACGGGCGGCTGGCGATGGTCCTGGCGGTGCTGGAGGCGCGCTGTGGCCTCGGTTTCGGGGACAAGGATGTCTATCTGAATGTCGCGGGCGGCTTGCGAATCTCGGAGCCGGCCGCGGACCTCGCGGCGGCGGCGGCGCTGGTGTCATCGGCGCTGGACCGCCCCCTGCCTGAGGGCATGGTGGTGTTCGGCGAGATCAGCCTGTCCGGCGAAGTCCGCCCCGTGAACCGCATGGAATCGCGCATGAAGGAGGCGAAGAAGCTCGGCTTTGACGCGGCGCTAGCGCCCAGTCAGGCGGCCGAGCCGGACGTTCTTCGCATCGTTTCCGTGTCGCGCCTTGCCGAAGCGGTCCAGCGCATTGATGATGGGGCCCTCGCCCCCCAAGTTCGGCCCGCATGACCGGATACGACCTCTTCGCCTTCGTGGTCATCCTGTTCTCGGCCCTGGCCGGGTGGGTGCGCGGCGGCGCGCGCGAGGTCATCACCTTCTTTTCCTTCATCCTGGCGGCCCTGATCGCCCTCATCGCCCTGCCAGTGACCGGACCAGTGGGCCGCGACGTCTTCGATCCCGACTGGATCGGCACGGTCCTGGCGGCGGTGATCACCTTCCTGCTGGTCTATTTCGGCGTCCGCCTGATCGGAACGCTGGCCGGGCGGTCGCTACAGAACAGCGACCGGCTCTCGAGCCTGGACCGGACGGTGGGCGTGGCCTTCGGCGTTATCCGGGCCCTGGTCCTGCTCGGCGTCGTGCATCTGATCGTCTTCGCCTCGTCCGGATCGCCCGAGCGCGCGCCCGGCTGGCTGACGAATGCGGCGGTCTTCCCGGTCAGCGAGGGCTCGGCCCGCGCCATCCAGACGATCCTGCCCGGCATCGGCCGGGCCGCCGACAGCGTGACGCCGGTCGTGGTCGACTCCGCCCGCCGCGGCGCCACGGACCAGCCTCAATCCGACGCTACGGACGCCGCCTCCCAGTCAGGAAGCCTGCCATGACCGCCCTCCCCAGCGGCCCCGCCGAGTTTCAACGCGATCCGGACGACGATACGCTACGCCTCGAATGCGGCGTGTGCGGCGTCTGGGGGGCGCCGGCGGACGAGGGTTCATCCATCGTCGCCCTGGGCCTGCACGCGCTGCAGCATCGCGGCCAGGAGGCTTGCGGCATCGCCAGCGTGAAGTCCGAGATGTTTCATTCGGAGCGTCACATGGGCCTCGTCGGCGAGGCCTTCGGCGGCTCGGACCTGTCCAAGCGGATGCCGGGCGAGGCGGCGGTCGGCCACACTCGCTATTCCACGGCGGGCGGATCGACCCTACGCAACATCCAGCCGATGTACGCCGACCTCGACTCCGGCGGCATTGCCATTGCCCATAACGGCAACCTGACCAACTTCCACTTCCTCAGGAATCGGCTCGTCAGCGAAGGCGCGATCTTCCAGTCGACCTCGGATTCCGAGGTCATCCTTCACCTGATCGCCCGTAGCCGGAAGGCCAAGATCGTCGACCGCTTCATCGACGCGCTGGCCGCGATCGAAGGCGGCTACGCCCTGGTCGCCCAGACTCGCCACAAGATGATCGGGGCGCGTGACCCGCTCGGCATCCGCCCGCTGGTGCTGGGCCGCCTGGGCGACGCCTGGGTCCTCGCGTCCGAAACCTGCGCGCTCGACATGATGGGCGCGACCTTTGAGCGGGATGTCGAGCACGGCGAGGTCGTGGTGATCGACGCCGACGGCCTGAAGTCGCTCAAGCCCTTCCAGACCGTGGCCGCCCGGCCGTGCCTGTTCGAGTACGTCTATTTCGCCCGGCCGGACTCGGTCGTGAACGGGCGTTCGGTCTACGAGGCCCGCAAGGCCATGGGCCGGGGTCTGGCCGTCGAGCACGCCGTTGAGGCCGACATCGTGGTGCCGGTGCCGGATTCGGGCGTGCCGGCCGCGCTCGGCTACGCCCAGCAGAGCGGCATCCCGTTCGAGATGGGGATCATCCGCAGTCATTATCTCGGCCGGACCTTCATCCAGCCGAGCCAGGGCGCCCGCCAGAAGGGCGTGCGCATGAAGCACAGCCCGAACCGGTCGGCGCTGCAGGGCAAGCGTGTCGTCCTGATCGACGATTCGATCGTGCGGGGCACGACTTCGCTGAAGCTCGTGCGCGCCGTACGCGCCGCCGGCGCGGCGGAGGTTCACCTGCGCTCGGCCAGCCCGCAGATCCTGTACCCCGACTTCTACGGCATCGACATGCCGTCGCGGGACCAGCTGATGGCCGCCAACATGACGCTGGAAGAAATGCGCGTCGCGCTCGAGGTCGATACGCTGGGCTTCCTGTCCATCGACGGGCTGTACCGGGCCGTGGGCGAGGCCGGCGGCCGCAACAACGCCCTGCCCCAGTTCACCGACCACTATTTCACGGGCGAGTATCCGACCCGCCTGCTCGACCGTGAGATCGAGGAGGGCGGACGCGACGTGGCCGCGCGGCAGCTTTCCCTGTTGGTGAGCGCCTAGCCCTCGGCTATCAGCCGCGCCATGTCTGACAATCTTCCGCTCAAGGACCGCATCGCGGTCATCACCGGCGCCTCGCGCGGCATCGGCTATGCGTCTGCACTGGACCTGGCCAAGGCGGGGGCGCACGTCGTCGCCTGCGCCCGCACCCAGGGCGGCTTGGAGGAACTGGACGACGAGATCCTGAAGGCCACTGGCGAACGGGCGACGCTGGTCCCGTTCGACCTGGTGGACGGCGGGGCCATCGACCGGCTGGGCGGCGCGATCTTCGAGCGGTTCGGGCGGATCGACGCCTGGGTCCACACCGCAGCCATGTTGGGGACGAGCGGCCTGACGCCGGTCAGCCACGCCGAGCCGCGCGAGTTCGCCAAGATCGAGAAGATCAACTTCACCGGCGTCTATCGCCTGATCCGCTCGTTCGAGCCGCTGCTGCGGATGTCGGACGCCGGGCGGGCGGTCTATGTCACCTCGTCGGTCGCCCATGCGCCCAAGGCTTTCTGGGGGGCCTACGCCGCGACCAAGGCCGGGGCCGAGGCCATGGTGAAATGCTGGGCCGACGAAATCGAGAACACGCCGATCCGGGTTGCGGTCGTCGACCCCGGCCGTATGCGGACACGGCTGCGCGCCCAGGCCTATCCGGGCGAGGATCCGACGAAGCACCCCGAGCCGTCCGAAATCGGGCCGCTGATGGTCGAGCTTTGCCGGCCGGACCAGACGCCAGAGCTGGATGTCAGCTTCGTCGAATGGAAGGCTGCGCGGGCCTAGCGCTTCGTTCCGCCCTTGGGCGCGCTCTTCTGACCCGGACGCACCCGCCCTGACCGGCTGACCTGCCTCGCGCCGCCGCGGGCGCGCTTGCCGACGACGACGGTCGTGCCGGACTTCTTCTTGGCGCCGGTCTTGGTGCCGCTGACGGTCTTGGTGAGGATCTTGGGCTTCTTCGGCTTCGCAGGCGCGGCTTCGGCGGCGTCGGCCTTGATCTTGCGGCGCGGGGGCGTCTTTTCCGGCCCGGCGCCTTCCGCGAACGGGTTCTCGCCGGACTTGACCAGCAGGCGCATCGGCACGCCCGGCAGGTCGAAGCTCTCGCGCATGCTGTTGATCAGATAGCGCTTGTAGTGGTCGGGCATGGACGCCGCGCGATTGGCGAACATGACGAAGGTCGGCGGGCGCGCCTTGGTCTGGGTGACGTATTTGGGCTTGAGGCGGCGGCCGTCCACAGCGGGGGGCGGGTGGCGTTGCAGGGCCATGGCCAGCCAGTCGTTCAGGTCTCGCGTCTTGACCTTGGCGGACCACTGGCGGTGCGCCTCGAAAACGGCCGGCATCAGGCTGTTCACGCCCCGGCCGGTCAGGGCCGACAGGCCGACGAGCGGCGCGCCCTTGAGCTGGGGCAGCATCCGGTCGGCGTGTTCGCGGAAGTGGGCCATCCGCTCCTTGCCGTCCTCGACCTGATCCCATTTTGCGATGCAGTAGACGATCGCCCTTCCCTCGCGCTCCACCAGATCGGCGAGTTGCAGGTCCTGGGTATCGAAGGCGTTAGCCTCGTCCATCACCAGAACGACCACCTCGGCGAAGGTCAGGGCGCGGATGGTGTCGGCGACGGAGAGCTTTTCCAGCTTTTCCTGCACCTTGGCTTTGCGGCGCATGCCAGCTGTGTCGACCAGGCGGACCGGCCGGCCGTTCCACTCAAAATCGACCGAAATTGAATCGCGGGTGATCCCGGCCTCGGGACCGGTCAGCATACGATCCTCGCCGATCAGGCGGTTGACCAGGGTCGACTTGCCCGCGTTCGGCCGACCCATGATGGCGACCATGACGGGCTTGTCGGCGTCGTCCGCATCCTCCTCGGCCTCCGGCTCGAACGGCGCGACGGCGGCATAGAGGTCGGCCATACCCTCGCCGTGCTCGGCGGACAGGCCGATCGGCTCACCGAAGCCCAGGCGTACGCCCTCGGCCAGGCCGACGTCGCCGGCCTTCCCCTCGGCCTTGTTGCCAATAAGGATGGTGGGCTTGTCGCGCTTACGCACCAGGTCGGCGAAGATGCGGTCCAGCGGCACGATGCCCTCGCGGGCGTCGATCACGAACAGGATCAGGTCGGCTTCCTCGACGGCCAGTTCGGTCTGGCGACGCATGCGCGCCTCCAGGCTTTCGTCGGCGACGTCCTCGAAGCCGGCGGTGTCGATCAGCGTCAGGTCGATGTCGCCCAGGGTCCCACGCGCATAGCGCCGGTCGCGGGTCACGCCCGGCCGGTCGTCCACGATGGCCAGCTTCTTGCCGGCCAGGCGGTTGAAAAGCGTCGACTTGCCGACATTCGGCCGTCCGACGATCGCGACCTTGAGTGTCACAGCTCCAGAACCTTCGTCTTCCAGAAACGCGTTACCCCCGGGGTTTGTCCCGGGGGTCCAAAAGCGCCGCCGCCTGCGGACCCTGGGGCCAGCATCGCGGTGATGAAAGGCCGGGACAAGCCCGGCCCTGTCGATTTAGGACCTCAGCGGATCGCCACCAGCTGACCTTCGTCGGTGAGGACGTAGATCATGCCGTTGTAGGCGATGGGCGCGATGTAGGCCGGACCACCGAGGTCCATCGAGGCCTGCTCGACGCCTGTGCGCGCGTCGACCGCCACGGCCTCGCCTTCCGACGAGACCATGACCAGGCGGTTGGTGGCCAGCAGCGGACCAGACCAGATCGGGCGAACCGTGCGATCGAACAGGCCAAACACGCCGCCTTCCTGGCGCTGACGCTCTTCGTTGAGGTCGTAGATCCAGTAGACCTGACCGCTCTCGCGGTTGATGGCGATGATCTCGCCGGCCTTGGAGACGACATAGACCGCGTCACCCGCGACCCACGGCGCGTTCAGCGTCGCGATCGGGAGCTGCCAGCGCGGCGTGCCTGTGCGGACGTCCATCGAGGCGAAAAGGCCCGAGTGGCTGCCGGCGTAGACCATGCCGCGCGAGATCACCGGACGGCCGGCGATGTCGCGGATTTCCGACAGGGCGTTGGTGCGGTTGGTGCGCGACAGGACCTGCTGCCAGAGCTGCTGTCCGTTCGAGGTGCGCAGGGCGACCAGTTCGCCCGACGAGAACGGCGTCACCACCGTCTCACCCGTCACGGCCGGGCTGGAGGCGCGCAGGATGCGGGCCGGTTCGGCGATGGCCTGATAGGACCAGGCCTGGGCGCCGGAGTTGACGTCGAAGGCGATGACCTGGTTGTCCACGTCGACCGCGTAGACCCGGCCGCCGGCTACCGTCGGCGCGCCATGGATCGGGCTTTCGACTTCGGAGGTCCAGACGACGTCGCCGGTGGCGGCGTCCAGGGCGGTGACCACCCGGAGGCCCGATGTGACGAACACGCGGCCGCCTGCGACGGCCACGCCGCCGCCGAATCCCTGGTTCTCGCCGCCGCCACCGAGCGACAGGGAGAAGAAGCTGCGGCGATCGCGCTCGTCATTGGTGATGCCGTGACGCCAGACGATGTCGCCCGAGGCCGCGTCGACGGCGGTCACCTGATTGTGCCCATCCATCACATAGATGCGGCCGTCGGCGGCCACGATGGGCGAGGTGACCTGGGTCGTACGGCCAGAGCCTTCGCCGATGTCGCGACGCCAGGCGATATCGAACCCTTCGCCGGCCTGGACGTGTTCGACCAGGTTCTCGGCGGTGCCGCCCGGCTGGGTCCAGCTCGTGATGGCCTGGGGAGTCGGCAGGTTGATCGGGCGATTGGCCAGCGCCGGGTCGACCTCGACGGACTGCTCGAACTGCAGGATCGAGACGCGTTCGCCCTCGGAGGCGATCGCCTGCGGGCTGTTGTCGTCATCGCCGAACGGCCAGAGGCGGCCGGCTGTGTTCTGAACCGTCGAGCAGCCCGTAATCAGGGCGCAGGCGGCGACGGTCGAAAGGATCTTCAGGTTCACTTGCATAAGCTTGAATTCGCCTTGGATCATTGTTCGGGAGCGGCCGGAGCGGCGGCGCCCGGAGCCGGAGGCTGCTGACCAGGCGCGGCGCCGGGGCGCTGGGCGGCCTGGGCGGCGTCGGTCTGGGCGACACGCTCGGCGGCGTCGATGATGCCGGGAATGGCCGCAGCGCTGCCGGAGTCGATCAGGCCGAGCGCGACCTGAGCGCGCTGACGCACCGCTTCCGGAACGTCGAGCGCCAGCGACAGGGTCTGAAGCTGCTGACGGGCGGCGTCCGGCTGGCCGTGCTGCAGGCGGGCCAGAGCCAACGCCTCGCGGGCATGGAAGCGGAAGGGACGGTCGTCCTCCGTCAGGGGCGAGAGGCGAACGGTGAGGTCCTCGAGCGAAGCGGTGTCCATCAGGATCCAGGCGGCCTTCAGCGACGCCGCGTCGGCGATCAACGGCTCATTGGTGGCCTCGGCGGCCTCGTCGAACAGCTGTACGGCCTCTGCGAAGTTGTTCTGTTCCACCTGCAGCCCAGCGCGCTGCATCAGCGCCAGCGCGCGGTAGCCGGGGTTGCCGGCTTCCTCGGCGTCGACGAAGGCGGCCTCGGCGGCGGTCAGGTTCTGGCTCTCGATGGCCTCGATGCCGCGCTGATAGGCCTGAGAGGCCTCTGCGCCGGTCCAACCCTTGCGGGCGTCGAGGAACCAGATGCCACCGACCACCAGGACCGCAGCGCCGACGACGCCCGCGGCCACCGGCCACCAGCGCTTGGCGAGCGACTTCCACTGGTCGGCCCGGAGGTTCTCCTCGACCTCTTCAAATACGTCGGACACAGATGACGTCTCCCCATGGCCGCGGAGGGCCGAAAACAAAGCGCCGCGAACCTAGAGGTTCGCGGCGCCCGCCGCAACGCAAGCTGAGCGTCCAATCGGGGCTTTTTATCGGCGTGCGCCGACTTGAGCCCTAGTTGGCCTCTCCGGCCTTGAAGGCGGTGAAGACCGCGCCGGCGATCACCAGCCCCGAAACCAGCCAGAACAGGGGCATCGTCGGCGCCATGCCGAAGTCGCCGCCATTGGCCGAAATCCAGTCCAGCGCCGTCGTCCAGTCGAGCCCCGAGGCGGCCTGGGTGACCTCGCTCGACTCCCGAGAGACCTGGGCAAGACCGGCCGTCAGCCCTGAGTCGAGCGCCTCGCGGACCGCGAAGAAGCCGCCGACGGCCCCCGCGCCCCACAGGATCACGGACCGCGCCCGCCAGCCCCGGCTGAGCCGCTTGTCGACCCGCTCGGCGAAGGCCTCGCCGTCTTCGAAGGGTTGCGGCCGCGCGAACAGGCGTTCGATGTCGCCATCGAAGGCGTCACGATCAGACATGAGCGCGCCTCCCTTGCGGTTCCGGGCCGGCGTCGAGCCGCGCCCGAAGTTTATCCAGACCACGTTTGACATGTGACTTCACCGTCCCGAGCGGCAAATTCAAGGCCGCTGCGATTTCCGATTGGGTCAGCCCCGCCCCGTGACAGAGGGACACGCAGACGCGCTCGACCTCGCTGAGGCTCTTGAGCGCCTCGTCCAGATCGATGGCCCGGCCCCGGTCCGGCATGAGCCCGACGGGCTCTTCCGCATCCGAGAGTTCGGTCCAGCGCGCCTCCTTCTGGCGGCGCTTGATGTAGAGCCGGGCCGCGATCTTGCGGACCCAGGCCGAGAACGAGCCCTCCCCCCGGAACTCCGAGCAGCGCTCGAAGGCCTGGATGAAGGCGTCCTGCGCCACGTCGTCGGCCGCGGACGCCTCGGCGCCCATGCGCCGCAGCAAGCCCCGCACCGAGGCGGAATGACGCCGGACCAGCTCGCCAAACTCCCGGCGTCCACCGGCCGCCGCGAAGGCGGCCAGTTCGACGTCGTGCAGTCTGGTCAGGCCCGAGGATTGGGCAGACATCGCCGTGTCTCCGTCTGACGCCGCGACTACTCAGCCTTCGTCTTGTTGAAGAAGCTGAGGATGACGAAGGCCAGGCCCAGGAAGCCCGGGATGGCGGCCATGCCGATCAGCGGGTTCAGGAACTCGTCTTCCATGAAGCTGACCACCCAGCCGAAGGTCGCGACGCCGGCGGCGATGGCCAGCCAGATCACGCCCGTGCGCAGGTCGGTGTGGGCGGTGGCGATGCGGCCGCGGGCGGCGCGGGCCAGGGCTTCCACCAGCTCAGGCGGCAGGGCCTGACCCTTGTCGAGCGCATGGCGCACGGTCTGCTGCATGTCCTGGCGGTCGCGGCTCTTGAGCCAGCCCGGCACCAGGACGATGGCCGCGACCATCGAGAAAAACGCGACCGGGACGATGATTTCGACACCCATGTACAAATCCCCTTGTTGTTCGGTCAGGCCCATCGCCCGCCTTCTGAAGTCAAGAGGCGGCGGGCGCCCCTCCGGGATGCGGTCCCGGACATGAAATCTTCGTAAGGCGCGGTCAGCGCCGCGAAAGGCCGACGGTGCGCATGATCTGACGCCCGAACGCCGCCGGTCCGGCGCGGCCCACCAGCCAGGCGGCGCCCGCCGTGACCACAGCGGCGGTGACCGGCGCCGTCAGGCCTTCGAAGGCGGCCACGCCCTCAGCGAGCACGGGCGACAGCGTGCCGATCAGGACGGCCCCGGCAGTCGCCCAGAGGGCGGCGGCGGCCAACCGCAGCGCCAGCCGTCGGCGCTCGATCCGCTCGGCTATGCGGGCCGTGAAGATCGGATCGACGGCCGGCGGCTCGTCCGCGCCGAGGCCGAGGGCCAGTTTGAGGCGTTCGTCAGGGGTCATGGGACCTCTCCCATCGCTTCGATCAGTTTAGCGCGACCACGCGTTGCATGCGACTTTACCGTTCCCAGCGGCAGACCCAGCGCTTCGGCGGCCTCGGCATGGGACCAGTCCGACGCCAGGCACAGCGCGACGACGGCCCGCTGATCGGGCGGCAGAGCGTCCAGCGCCTTGCGGACCGCGATGTGATCCCGGGTCGCCGGGGTGTCGAACTGGGGACGGGTGTCCAGCCACTGGCGGTCGCGGCTCGCCGACCGCGCCCGGCCGCGCTGGGCCGTCATGGCCTTGCGCCAGGCCAGGCCGCAGAGCCAGGTCCGGACACTGGCTTCGGGCTGGACCGCCCCGAGCTTGGACCAGGCCGTCAGGAAGGTCTCCTGCGCCAGATCCTCGGCCTCGGCGACGTTGCCGCACAGCCGGGTCAGGAAGGCCCGCACCCCGGCCTGATGGCGGCTCACCAGCTGGGCGAAGGCGCGCGACGAACCGGCCCTGGCCGCCTGGACCAGGGCCTGATCGGCCTGATTGTCGCTCACCCCCATCGCGCCCCGCCGGATGGATCAGGCCCGCGGGCCTTTCCATGTGATGGCGTAGACCAGCGAGGCCAGAGCCAGGGCGCCGAGTACGATCGCGGCGACGAACAGGGCGTCCGACAGGCCTTCGTCCTGCAGGATGTTGCCGCGCGCCATGAAGACAAAGCCGCCGGCCAAGGCGCCGAACAGGGCCACCTGATACCAGCCCCAGTTGGTCGTGGACGGGCGGTTCTCGCTGGCCTCGGGGTCGATCGGGCGCTCAATGGCGCGGATCAGCTCCGCCGGCGGTTCCTGACCTTTGGCGGCGTAGGCCTCGACCAGGCGCAAGGCGTCCTTGCGGGATCGGTAGTTTAACCAGCTCTGCCAGCCTGAAGCGATGAACCAGCCAAGCGGGAACAGAAGCCACCAGTAGCTGCGGAAAATGTCTTCCATCTCAGTTCTCCCTACGCTGGGCGCCAAGCGCCTTCAGAAGGTCGGCCGGTGGCTCGCGGCCGGCGGCGGTGTAGGCAGCCATCAGGTTCATTTCGTCACGGCGCGCGCGGCTCTTGAGCCAGCCGTCCCACATCGACCAAAGCCCCCAGCCCACCGGGAAGGCCAGCCACCAGAAGTCGCGGATGAGGTCCGCCATGTCTTCGTCTCCATGCGGGCCGCCCCACCGGGGCCCGTTCGAGACTGGATCGCCGCAGAGCGCGAGATTGGATGCAGCGGTTTCAGAAAAATGCGCCGAGCGCAGCCTCATAGATATCCGGCTTGAAGCCGGCGATGCGCCGGTCGCCCAGATCCAGCATCGGCCGCTTGATCATCGACGGATGCGCCAGCATGAGTTTCACCGCCTTGGAAGGCGTCAGGTCGGCCTTGTCGGCGTCGTCCAGCTTCTTGAAGGTGGTCCCGGCGCGATTGAGCACGGTCTCCCAGCCGAGTTCCTCGACCCAGGTCGTGAGCCGCGCCTCGTCGATCCCCTCCTTCTTGTAGTCGTGGAAAACGTAGCGGACGCCGCGGTCGTCCAGCCAGACACGCGCCTTCTTCACGGTGTCGCAGTTCGGGATTCCATAGAGGGTGATGCTCATGGCCACGGGAATGCGCCGATTCCGGCCGCCCGGAGAACAGGCTTTGCTATCGCTTCGCGACTGGCGTCGTCTGCAGGCGCGACGCTGCGAAGGGTGTCGGCCTGAAGTGTTAGGCCGAGCTGCTAGACCGGCCGTCCTTTCGTCGGTCCGTCGAGGAAGCCCGCCGGTCCCGCCCCTACTTCCCGGTGGGCGCCCCCGAATCCGAGTGACCGGCGACTGACCGGCGTCGTCAGATGCCGTTTGTATGAGCCCCCGCCGCGGGTTAGCTAGATGGCGGGGGGACGCGACACTGCGTTCCAGATTTCAGGGGATTTGGAATGCGTCTCGCCACGGCGTTCGTCGCGCTTGCGGTTTTTGGTCTGGGGTCGGTTGGGCATGCCCAGACGGCGTCGCAGTTCTCGGGTGAGCTGACCCGGCGAGCCCCCGCTTCGTCCTTCCCCCTGGACCTTCGCGCCGGACAGATCGTCACCCTGTCGACGACCAGCGACAGCGGCCTCGACACCGTTCTCACGATTTACGGTCCCGATGACCGCCAGATCGCCTTCAACGACGACGCCGGCGGCGCGCTGACTTCCCAGATCGTATTCGTCGCGCCGGCAGCAGGTCGCTACCGCGCCGAGGTAACAGGTTACAACAACGCGACCGGCACGTTCGGCCTGCAGGTCCGCGACGGCGCCGACTTCGGCCTGTCCGATGCCGCGACCGTCCTTCGAGAGGAGCGCGTGTCCCTGTCGCGCCGCCAGACGGAGGTGCGGTTCGCGGTCGACCTGACAGCCGACGCGCCCTTCGTGGCCTCGACATTCGCCCTGTCCGAAGGCCTGGACACCACCCTGGTCCTGCTCGACCCGGACGGCGAGGTCCTGGTTGAGAACGATGACCGCGGCGACGGCACCCTCAACTCCCAGATTGTCTATCAGCCCGCCCGCGCCGGCAGGTACACGGTCGTGGTCAGCTCCTACAGCGGGTCGGATGTCGGCGAAGCCGTCGTCTCGCTGGCGGCAGACCCCGAGGCGGACGCGCCGTTCAACTTCGGCTCGATCGATCGGGCTCCCTTCGTCCGCCACGACGGCCAGATCACCAACGAACAAACCGAGATCGACTATCCCGTCGAGCTGCAAGCCGGTCAGACAATCCTGGCCATGGTCGAGGCTGGCGACGACATGCTCGATCCGGTCCTGACCATCCGCGACCCCAACGGCCTGCCGGTCGGGCTGAACGACGACCGCGGAGACGGCACCCTGAACTCGGCGGTCGCCTACACGGTCCCGGTCAGCGGCGTCTATGTCTTCAACGTCGCCCGCTACGCCGGCGGCGACAGCACCGGACCTTTCACGCTCGACATATCCAACGTCGATGCGGCGGTGGTCGATATTGTTCAGGGCCTGATGGAGAACCCCATCACGCTGAGCGGCCCGGAACTCACTATCCAGACCGCCGACTTCGACCTGCACTACACGCTGGAAGGCAGCGATGCGACGACGGTCGAATTCGCCCAACTGACGGCCGACACGCTGCAGCGCGCCTACGAGACCCAGATCGGGCAGCTCGGCTGGGCGGCGCCGATCCGGGATCCCGACGGCCGCTACCGCGCCTATGTCGCCGACGCGCGCGACGCGATGGGCTACATGAATCCCGTCCAGACCGTGTTCGACAATCCGTCGACGCAGGGCGTGCGCGAATCCTTCGCCGCCCGCGGCATGCTGGTCATCGACAACAACCTGTCGGAAGGGCGCGAGGAACAGCCCGAGCCCCTGATGCACGCCACGGCGGTGCACGAGTTCAACCACTTGGTCCAGTTCGGCTACGACGCCCAGGAAGGCCTCGACTGGATGTATGAATCCAGCGCCTCTTGGATCGAGGTAGCGACCGCCGGCATGGACGAGGACGCCGCCCGCTACGCCGTGACCGATTTCGCTTCCCCGAACCTGTGCTGGACCACCACCGAACCGGGCCACGATTACGGCCAGTGGACCCTGCTCCAGTCGCTCGCCGACAGCCATGGCGCGCGGATCGTCCCGCGCCTGTGGGATAACGCGGCCAACCATGACGGCTTCGAGACCATGTCGGTCACACTGGGGGAAGTCGGCGACACCATCCCGCAGGCCCTCGCCCGCTGGCGCATCCAGAACTTCGCCCGCGACTACGACGTGGCGTCACGCATCGACGCCGCTGTCGCCCTGGCCGGCTCGATCAAGCGCAACGGCCGCTGGTCTGCCGGGGATGACTTGCAGGAGCTTGGCGCAGGCTATGTCCACCTGCGCGACGGTGGCGTGCGGCGCTACGACCTGGAGGGCGCGCCATCGCTTGAAATGTACGGCCTCGGCGTTCGCAATGGACGGGTCGAGGTCGTTCCGCTGGGCCGCGGAGGCGTGTTCGACGCCGAGGGCTACGAATACGCCGCTCTGATGGTGTTCAACACGGCCATTCCCGCAGAGCCCGGAGATTGCACGGATGTCGACTACGCCATCACCGTGTCTTCCGCGAGCGATGGGGCGTTACCAGTGCAGTACAGCCTCGACGCAAGCAGCTTCCGCAGGCCTGAGAGCTGAGGTCAGGCGGACCCGGCCGCGATCTGGCCCGACGCGCCCGTGCGCCTTCGACGGCGCTCGATCCGTCGCCAGACCTGATCGTGCAGGGTGAAGAAGACCGTCTGGACCAGCGGCTCGATCGTTCCGACGGCCAGCGCGAGCCGCCAGTCGCGCGTTAGCGCGAAGGCGACGAGCACCGCGACTGTGACGTGCATCACGCCGTAACTGACGGTCTTGGCCGCCAAGGTCCGGAGCGACGTCGGCAGCCGGTGTGAATGGGCGTGATGGTCGTGCAGGCCTACGCGGCCTTCCACCGCCTCGGCCGCCTCCTCCAGGTCCGACAGGGTCCGGCGCCGCTCCAGACGGTGCCAGGCCCGGTCGTGGACGGCAAAGGCCACGGTCTGGACCACCGGCTCGACCAGCCCGACCGCCAGCGCCACGCGCCAGTCGCGCGTGATCACCCACGCCGTCAGGATCGCCACGACGAGGTGCATCGCCCCATAGGACGCGATCTTGAGCCACAGATGGCGGACGGCCATGGCTACCTTGCGAACCATTCGCACAAGATGGTGGCCTGCTCGCCACGCCGCAAGGCAATCCTTTTTATGGCGACGATAAGCTGAGGCTGGCCCTTGCCGCCGCCGGGACCAGCGGTCTATAGCCCGCCCGCAAAACGGAGACTCCCATGGAGATTCGCGAAGGGCTCACCTTCGACGATGTTTTGCTCGAACCCGGCCCGTCCGAGTTCATGCCTGCAGAGGTCGATGTCTCGACCCAGCTGACGCGCGACATCCGACTGAACATCCCGCTTCTGTCCTCGGCGATGGACACGGTGACTGAAAGCCGGCTCGCCATCGCCATGGCCCAGGCCGGCGGTCTGGGCGTGCTGCACCGGAACATGACCATCGAGGAGCAGGCCGAGCAGGTCCGCTCGGTGAAGCGTTACGAGAGCGGCATGGTCGTGAACCCGGTCACGGTCACGCCCGACACCACGCTGGGCGAGGTCCGCGATATCGTCGAGCGCAAGAAAATCTCCGGCTTCCCGGTGGTCGATCCCGAGACGGGCCGCCTGGTCGGCATGCTGACCAACCGCGACACTCGCTTTGAATCCGATCCGTCAATCAAGGCCTCGGCCCTGATGACCACCGGCGAGCTGATCACCCTGCGCGAGGGAGCCGGGCGTGACGAAGCCCGCGAACTGCTGCGCACCCGAAAGATCGAGCGCGTCATCGTCGTGGACGACGACTACCGCGCCGTCGGCCTGATCACCATGAAGGACATCGAGAAGGCCCAGGCCTTCCCGAACGCGGCCAAGGACGAGCAGGGCCGCCTGCTGGTCGGCGCGGCCTCGACCGTCGGCGACGCCGG
>CAMLNT010000010.1 GCA_946481425.1 uncultured Brevundimonas sp. | reverse complement strand
GTTGCCGAGATGTGCACGGCCTTAAAATCACGGGGCTCATGTGCATCCCGCCTGCTGGTGAGGAACCGGCGATGCATTTCGCGCTTCTGGCCAAAATCGCCAGTCGGAACGGGCTTTCAAAGTTGTCGATGGGCATGAGCGGCGACTTCGAGACGGCCGTCCGTCACGGCGCGACCCACGTCCGGATTGGATCAGCCCTGTTCGGGGAGCGGGCCTGAAGGCGTTCTGGTTGCGCACCGGCCGCAGGAACCGGAACCCACTTTTGCCTCAAGCGCTCTCGCCGTTTGCCCAAGCGGGCGGCATCGGTTCAAATAGGCGTATGGCTCAGGCGACTTCCCTCCTCATCATCGACGACGACAATGATCTGCGCGAGGCGCTGGCTGAACAGCTGGAGCTCTCCGGCGAATTCTCCGTCGAACAGGTCGCCACGGGCCTGGATGGCGTCAGAAAGGGGTCGGAGGGTCGCGCCGAGCTGATCCTGCTCGACGTGGACCTTCCCGACATCAATGGCCGGGAAGTTTGCGCCCGCCTGCGCGAAGCCGGCGTGCGCGTGCCCATCGTCATGCTGACCGCCGCTGACGGCGAGAAGGAAACCATCGGCGGTCTGGAGGCCGGGGCGACCGACTACGTCACCAAGCCGTTCCGCTTCGCGGTTCTGCTGGCGCGTATACGCGCCCATTTGCGCAGCGTGGAGCAGTCCGAGGAGGCGGTGTTCCGGATCGGACCGTACCAGTTCCGCCCGGCGCAGAAGTCGCTGACCGATGAGAAGGACAAGCGGATTCGCCTGACTGACAAGGAAACCTCGATCCTGAAATATCTCCTCAAGGCGCGCGGAGAGCCGGTCGCGCGTGAGGAACTGCTGACCGAGGTCTGGGGTTACAACGCGGGCGTGACGACCCACACTCTGGAAACCCACATCTACCGCCTCCGCCAGAAGATCGAGCCGGGCAAGGGGCAGGCGCGCCTGCTGATCACCGACGGTGGCGGATACCGGTTGCAGGCCTGAGCGCCACACGGACGAAATTTCGTCAAAAGCTTCCCTAGCGGCGCCTTGCCAGTCGCTGCGAACGGCGCATCTTGGCCGCCGACGAACCGCGATAGACGGTCGGGAGGAAAATCTATGCGCATCAAGCTTTCACTGGCGGCGTCGGCGCTCGCCCTCGGACTGGCGACAGCCGGATCCGCCATGGCCCAGGATTACGGCCGCATCATCTCGTTCGGCGACAGCCTGTCGGACATCGGCAATCTTTATGCGGCGTCGGGGAATACGAACCCGCCCTCACCGCCTTATTTCCAGGGCCGGTTCTCGAACGGGCCGGTCTGGCTGGAGCTGCTGGGCTACACCCAAGTTCGAGTCGGCGGCGCGGTGACCGGCGGCTACAACGCTGCCTACGGCGGCGCGCGCACCGACAACACCGTGCCGTTCCCGACCGGGATGCGCCAGCAGATCACCAACTACCTTGGAGCTGGCGGGACCTTCGATGCCGATGACCTGGTGACCATCTGGGGCGGCGCCAACAACATCTTCCAGGGCCTGCCGACGGCGGCGGTGCAGGCCGATCCATTTGGCTACATCAACGGCGTTTCGGCGGCGTCGGCCGCGGACATGGGCTTCATGATCAACCAGGTTTCCGATGCAGGGGCCGGTACGATCCTGGTCGCCAACCTGCCGAACCTGGGTACGACGCCGCAGTTCCGCGGCACCTCGGCTCAGGGCCTCGCGACCCAGGCATCCAACGCCTTTAACGCCGCCCTCTTCGCCCAGGTCAGCGCCCAGGCGGCGGCCAATCCCGGGTCGAACATCATCTTCATGGACGTGAACCGGGCCTTCAACGTGCTGCTCGGCGCGCCGGGCCGTTTCGGCTTCTCGAATGCGACGGACCGCTGCCTTGTCGGCGTAACAGTCTGTTCGACGCCGGACAGCTATGTGTTCTGGGACGGTGTTCACCCGACGGCTGCCGGGCATCGCCTCGTCGCCAGCGTCGCGACCGATTATCTGTACTATGCCGATTTCGGCGCCCATTCGGCTGTTCAGGCCGAGGTCGGCGTGCGCGCCCGGGCGGACGCCCTCGATACAGTCTCCGCGCGGCTCGGTTACGGCCCGTTCCATGGAGAGGGCGGCATCTATATTGGCGGCACCTATGACCAGACCGAGCTGGATGCGCGCGGCGTGATTCCGGGCGGCGACATGACGGGCTCAGGCCTGATCGTGGGGGCCGAGGGCAACTACGGCGGCATGCGGGCCGGCGCCGCCTTCCAGGTCCGCACGGGCGATGTCGATCTCGGACTGGTGAACTTCACCGCCGAGGGCGCCTCGCTGGACGCCTACGCCGGCTGGCGGTCGGGCAGCTTCTTCGTCAATGCGGCGGCGGGCTACAGCTGGGACCAGTACGAGGACATCGCCCGTCAGACGGCCACGGCCGGCGTCGTGGCGCAGTCCTCGACCAACGGCACCAGCCTCGGCGCCAAGATCGAGGCCGGCATGATGTTCGACATGGGTGGCCTGGCCTTCGTCCCGCGCGGCGGCCTGTCGTGGGTATCGACCGAGGTCGACGGCTATGTCGAGGAAAACCCTTTCGGCGCCCAGCACCAGATCGCGGCGCGTAGCGTCGACGCCTTGTCGGCCGAGGCCGTTCTGCGGGTGCAGGGCGGCGCGGGCGCGCTCGGCTTCTGGGGCGAGGCGGGCTACCGTGACGTCCTGAGCCACGAGGGTGATCTGGTCGGTGTCGGCCTGGCCGGCAACACCGCCCAGATGCTGGAGGTCGACGCCGAGGACCCGGACGGCGGTCAGGCTCTGCTAGGCGCTGGACTGTCGACCCGCTGGGGTGTCGCGGACATCGGCGTCGGCTATCGCGGTCGCATGGGCGAAGCCTACAGCGTCCATCAGGCGCTGGTCGAAGTCACGATCGCCTTCTGATCGATAGACCCGGTTCGTGGAAGGGCCCCGCCGGATCATCCGGCGGGGCTTCTTCCTGGCCGGTCAGTCGCGACGCGGCGCCGGCGCCGGCGCTTGGCGCGGCGGAGCCGCGACCAGCCCGACGAACAGGCCCGTCGCGATGACTGCGGCGATCCAGACGCTGTCCGCTGCGGGGAAACCGGCCTCGATCATCGATGGGGCGGCCACCAGGCCGATGGGCGCCGATAGACAGACGGCGCGGACTGCTGAACTGAACACTTGGGTAAGCCCTGACGTCGCGACCCTCCCGCTGAAGGCCATGCGATCATCGGCCAAACGCACCCTGGCAGGATTGGATGCGTCCCGGCGTGAGCAAACGCGCGTGCTTGCCGAATTGTACGCGAGCGCTCGGCCGATATGGCCACCTTAATGTGTGGGCTGGAGCGGGTGAGGGGAATCGAACCCCTGACATTCAGCTTGGGAAGCTGACGTTCTACCTCTGAACTACACCCGCGTCAGGCCTGTCCTAGTGGCCGGCCGGGCGGCGGGCAACGAAAAAGGCGGCGGGCCGCGCCCGCCGCCTTTCGCGTCTGTCAGACGCCGCCTACTGGAGGCGTTCGGCGGTCACGCCGCGGGCGGCCAGTTGGGACTGGACGCTGTCGGGACCAGCCAGGTGCAGGGCGCCCACGGCGACGAAGACCGTGCCCGAACCTTCCATCTCCGCCTGAATCTGGTTGGCCCAGTCGGCATTCCGGTTGGTCAGGATGGTGGCGTAAAGCGACGGATAGGTCGCCGCCATCTCGGCGCCGCCGACCCCGAACAGGGCGTCGGGATCACCGGCCGCCCAATGACCGGCCATCTGGTCGACCAGGCCCACCGCCTGGTCGAACCCCGTCACGGAGTCCTTGAGGAAGTTAAGCTGATCCTGTTCGGGCATGGAGGCGAAGAAGCGCAGCTGCTGCTCCATGCCCTCGAGGCCCCGGACCGGCTTGCCGGCTTCGATGGCGCGGGCGCGCAACACCATATCGATGCCGGCGTTGGCGTCGTAACCGGCGGCCGTGAGCGGAGCGACGGACAGGGTCAGGCCAGCGAGCCAGGGTCGCATCGGATCCAGCGCGGCGCCTGACAGGCCGATGGTGCGGGCGACGCGATCCAGTTCGGCGAACTCCTCGGGCGTCATCAGGCTGGATAGCGGGGTCTGGGGCGACAGGCCCAGCTGCATGATGAGCGGCGCAGCCGCCGCCTGATCGCCTGGGTTCTCGAGCTCGAGCCACAGTTCCTCGGAGCCGTTGAAGGCTTCCGATACGGTGGGGGTCATCCATTCGACTCCCTGACGCATCAGGTGAACCGTGCCGAACAGGTAGATGGTCGAGTCGGCGTCGCGCACGACCCACAGGGCGGGCGCCGCTTGGGTGGTCGTCACAGCCGGAACGGCGGCCTCTTGGGCGAAGGCGGCTTGCGGCGCGAAGCTGGCGACGAGGCCGAGACCGAGCGCGGCGCCGGCAGCGAGACGGGCCAGGCGCGAGGCGCCGGCGTTGAAGGTCGAAAGCAGGGACATGGGAAAACTCCGGTTCACGTTTGGCGGTGAGAGGTTCAGGTCAGGCCGCGTCGCCAGGCGGCGACGCAGGATGCGACGAGGTAGACGGCCATCAGCACGGCTAGCAGACCCCAGCCGCTGATGGTTTCGACAAGGCCGAGGCGCTCGGCAGCGGCGTAGACCAGCAGGGCCGCCTGGAGAATCCAGAAGGACAGGGCGCTGGTCTCGGCGGTCACGCGGCGCATCAGTTCGTCGGACCGCCGCCAGAGCGAGAGGTTCAGCGCGCTCTGCACAATCAGCAGGCCGACGACCGCCCCGAACGCCCAGATCGGCGGCAGGGCTTCCGGCCGGATGATCGGAAGCATAAGCATGAGACCCGCCAGCGACAGGACGGCGATCTGCAGGAAGCCGCAGTCGCGGGGCGTGCTGGATGGGCGGGTGGCCATCACCACGCCGGTGATGATCGCCATGGCGATCAGGGTCACCCCCAGCAGGAAGTTGGCCTCGTCCTCCCAACGCGTGAGGAAATCTCCGGCGAAGCTCGCGACTCCCGCCCCGATGGCGGCGCCGAACAGAGCCAGCACTGTTCCAAGCACAGCCTTCTTCCAAAGCGGCTGGGGGGTATCGGTAAGGGCGCCCATCAGACGGTCTCCGAGTCGATGAAGATGGATTCGATCGGCAGGCCGAAGACGCGGCCGATCTTGAAGGCCAAGGGCAGGGACGGGTCGTACTTTCCAGTCTCGATGGCGTTGACGGTCTGGCGGGAAACGCCGAGCCGGTCGGCCAGATCGGCCTGGCTCCAGTCGCGCTCGGCGCGCAGCACCTTGAGGCGGCTCTTCATTGTCAGTCTCGATCCATTCCGCGCTGCAGGGCGGCGCGCGCAACCTGCGCCATGGTCTCGCCGAAAAGGAAGGCGCCGGGAGGAAGCAGGGCCAGAAGGACGGCTCCAACACCATCGCCAGAGAACGCGTTTATGGCATACATCACGGCGCCGAATGTGACCGCCCACCAGCAGCCTTGGGCTTGAGCAACCATCGAGAGGCGCGCCTCCAACTCGTCCACGCGCGCCCGGCGCTGCAGCTCGAGAAGCCACAGCATTGGCGGCCCCGCGACGGCGACTAGTCCCGTCAAGCGGAGCGCCGGGTTCGCTTCCTCCAGAAGCAGCGCGCCCCCGAAGGCGAGACCGAACCAGACGAGGCCGACGACGAGCTTCAGAACGAAGGCGAGTCGCGAGCCGGTATCGAGGCCATCGAAGAGGATGTTGCGGTTTTTCATGCTAGCGGCCCTTCCACAGCCACCAGCCAATCCAGGCCAGGATGTATCCAATCATGAGCAGGAAGACGACAATCAGGCCCCCGGTCGCGACGTAGTAGGCCGGTTCAGCCGGAAAACCCGGCCAGAGCGGGGCGCCCAGATCCGGTCGCTGCAGCAGCGTCACGAAACCGACCATCACTGGCACAAGGGCGATGTTGCCGCCCCAGAACCAGGCCCATTTGTGAGCCTCGCGAGCAGCCTCGTCGATGCGGCGCCAGTATTTGGCCGTAAGCCAGACCGCCAGCGCGCTTAGTCCAGTGACCACCAGGGCCATGAGGACGAGGGCCAGCGGTCCCGCTTCGCGCGACATCGCTCCGAAGATGGCCAGGACGGCGCCGAAGCCGAGCGAAAGGCCAATCAGGGCTACGATCCAGCGCCAGGGAGCAATGCGGTTCGCCATGAGGACCTCTCCAGGACCGGGCAATCGGTCAGGACAAGGACCCTTTACAAACAGCCGACGCGCCTGTCAAGCGACCTAGACACAAAGTCTAGGTTCATTGTCGTCTCTCAGCCCCAAGCCCGGAAATGCTTGGAGAGCTTGAGACCCTGGCGCTGATAGTGCGAGCCGCCTTCGCCATAGAGGCGCGCCGGTCGCTCCGTCATGGGTTCGTATACGAGGCGGGCGACCGTCTGGCCGTCTTCCAGCAGAAACGGTGTCTCGTGGCTGCGGACCTCGAGCACCGACTTCGCGCCCTTGCCGTGGGCCTCGTCCACGCCGAAGCCGGGATCGAAAAAGCCCGCGTAGTGAACGCGGAACTCGCCGACTGCCGGATCGATGGGCAGCATCTCGGCGGCTTGGTCGACGGGAATCTCGGTCGGTTGCTTGGAGACGAGGATGTAGAACTCGCCTGGATCCAGCAGGATTTCGCCGCGTCGCGCGATCAGGGGCTCCCAGAAGTCGCGGGGGTCGTGTCCGTCGACGTGGTCGAGGTCGACGACGCCGGCATGGCGGCGACCGCGGAAGCCGGCGATGTCGCCGGTCAGGTCCACGCCCACGTCGCGGGTTTCCAGCTTGGGCGGATCGCCGACCTTGAGGCGCAACTGGTTCAGGCGGGTGCCCGGACGCACCAGGACCGAGAAGGTCTGGGGCGCGATCTCGAGGTACAGCGGGCCGTCGTAGCCTTCAGCCACGTCGTCGAAGGAGCCCCGGTCGGTCAGCAGGCGGACGAAGACATCGACGCGCCCCGTCGAGCTCTTGGGATTGGCCCGCGCCTGCACGCCGGGCGGCAACTTCAGTCGTTCCTGCAGTTCGAAGATGTAGACACATCCCTTCTCCAGCACGGCGCCGGACGAGGTCAGGTCGATCGAATGCATCATCACGTCCGAGATCCGCTCGGATACGGTGCGCGACCCCGGGAGGAAGGAGGCGCGCACGCGCCAGCCCTTGCCGCCGAGCCTCAGGTCGAGGCTGGCGGGCTGAATCTGAATGGGTTCGAACGGGGTGGCCGAGGTGATCGCGCCGGTCGCGATCAGGGTGTCGATGGCCTGGCACGGCAGAATGCCGGCAGCGTTGAGGTCAAATGTCATGGGCCGTGAATAGCGCCCCCGAAGCGGTCCCGGAAGCCGGATCAGCAGTGCAGAAAAAGGTCCGGCCCTTGTGAACCCTTCGGCTCAGAAAGTTCAGAGGGTGGAGGCCCAGGGACGATGCCAGCTCGCCGGCCCGAAAGGCATCCCGCCCGGGCGGCCACCAAGGCGATTTGTCGCTGTGCTTTTAGCCTGACATCAGGCCTTAGCTGACGCCCTGCTCGGCCAGCCACTCAACGATCTTGGTCTTGGGCATGGCGCCGGCCTTCATGGCGACGATCTCGCCGTCCTTGAAGAGCATCAGCGTCGGCACGCCGCGCACGCCGAGCTTGGTCGGGGTCATGGGGCTGTCGTCGATGTCGATCTTGGCGATGGTCAACGAGTCGGCAAGTTCGTCGGAGATCTGCTCAAGCGCCGGGCCGATCTGCTTGCAGGGTCCGCACCAGGTCGCCCAGAAATCGACCAGCACGGGCTTGTCGGATTTGAGCACATCGGTGTCGAAGGAAGCGTCGGTGACGGCGACGGTGGCCATGGGGAGGTCTCCAGGATCGGCCGGTCAGCCTAGCTGATTCCGGCGGCAGGCGAATGTGGGGAGCGGATGGCCGGTCCTCAAGTTCCCAGACGCGCGAGGGCTTCGTCAATCATTGCGGGCGGGACGGGCATCAGGGCGGGGCCGTCGGTCCAGACGAGCGCCGCCTCGACCGGCCGGTCGGGATAGAGGCGGCGCAGGACCGCGACATAGACGGCCATCTGCAGGACATAGGCCTCGTCGGCGTCCTCGATGCGGGCGGGGGCGGGACGGTTGGTCTTGTAGTCCACCACCAGCACACGTTCAGGCGTGATGACGAGGCGATCGAGCCGACCGTTGATGGCGGTTCCGGCCGGCAGGTCCGGCGCCGACCCGGTCAGGGCGACCTCAGGCCGCGAACCAGGCCCAAAGACAGGCCCAAACCGGGCGTCGTCGAGCACCGAGAAGGCGGCGGCGATCATCTCGGCGCGCTGCTCGTCGGTGAGGTCGCGCTCGCGCGACAGGAGCCGTTCGGCGGCTGCGGTTCGGGCATCCGGTGCGATGTCGGGCAGCCGTTCCAGCAAACGGTGAATCAGGTCGCCCCGCCGGAAACGGCCGAGGCTGCTTCCAACCTGCGCAGCAGCAAGCGGTGACAGAGCGGCGGCCTTGGCCTGACCGTCCATCTGTGAGGGCGAGGCGATCCGGGCGCCGAGGTCGGGCGTGGCTGGTCGATCCAGCCAGTCCGGCCGTGCGACGGAGGGTGTCGCGGTCGGGCCGGCGACGTGGGCCACAAACGTCGGGTCGTCGCCGAAGCGCAGCCGGTCCTCGTCGATGTGGCGGGCGCCGAGCACGGTCATGGTCCCGGACAGGACGTCCCACCAACTGCCTTCGGCAAAGCCGGTCTTGGACTGGCCGTTGGCGCGCCCGGTGATGATGATCCGGTCGCGGGCGCGGGTCAGGGCGACATAGAGCAGCCTCAGGGTCTCGTCGTCGACGCGAGCCTGACGCGCGGCGCGGGCGTCGGCGGAGGCGGGGCAGTCCTCGCCGGCCGCTCCTGGCGCCATCAGCCAGGCTTCGCCGCCGGCGGCTTCGACCGTAAGCAGGGTCGGCCCCTGGGCCTTGGCCCGAGAGGTGGTGTCGGGAAGGATGACGACGGGCGCTTCCAGGCCCTTGGCGCCGTGGACCGTCATCACCCGGACTTCGCCACGGGGGCCTTCCAGCTCGCGCTTGACCTCGACATCCGCCTGTTCGAGTTCGGCCAGGCAGCGTTCCAGATCGTGCGCGCCCCGGTCCTCAGCGGCCAGGACCTGGTTCAGGGTTTCGTCGATCGCCTCCTCGGCCTCGCGGCCCAGCCGCGCCAGGATGCGGGCACGGCCGGATCGGCCGGTCCCATCCACCCGGTTCAGCAGGGCCGAGAAGAATCCGAACGGATCGCGCGCGCGTTGTTGGACGGCGAAGCGCAGGAGGTCATGTGCGTGGGTCCAGTCCGGCCGCTCGGCGTGACGGTCGCGCAGCTCGCGCCACAGCTTGCGACGGTCGGGGTTGGCGCCGGCGAGTTCGTAGAGACCCTCTTCGTCAACGTCGCAGAGGGGCCCCCGCAGGACTTCGGCGAGGCTCAGGTCGTCGTCAGGAAAGAGGGCGAAGCGCGCGACCGAGAGCAGGTCGTCCAGCACGATATGGCTCGACAGCTTCAGCCGGTCTGCCCCGGCGACCGGTACGCCCTCGGCCTTCAGTGCGCGGATGATCTCCTCGAAAGTGGCATCCCGGCGGCGCACGAGGATGAGGAAGTCGCCGTAGCCGGCCGGTCGGGGCTGGCGTGTCCGCTTGTCCTGCACGGCGGCGCCGGCCATGACCTGACGCCGGATTTCGCGGGCGATGTCGCGGGCCATGCGCTTGCGGGCGCTCTCGACCGGCTCGGCATCGACCGGCTCCCAGGCTTCGGGCGGGTCGATCTTTTCGTCCCGGTACAGCGGCCATAGTTCGACCGAGCCGGGATCGCCCTTGCGGTTGGCCTTGTGTCGCCCACGGGTCTGGAGCGCGCGGCCGGTCAGGGCCCGCGACCGTTCCGGCGTATCGAAAGCGGTGTCGACGAAGGCCAGCACCGTCTCCGTCGAACGGAAGGAGACCTCGAGCGGCACGCCCTCAAACTCGCCGCCCGCGCCGCGCACGCGTTCGTCATAGGTCTGGGCCTCGATGGCCAGGCGCTCCGGTCGGGCGCCCTGGAAGGAGTAGATCGACTGCTTCTCGTCGCCGACGGCGAAGATGGTGCGATCCATGCGGGCGCCGCGATCTTCGCGGGCGCCCTCGCCCGAGAAGAAGCTCTCGGTCAGCGCTTTGAGAATGTCCCACTGCGCGGGTGCTGTGTCCTGGGCCTCGTCGACGAGGATGTGCTCAAGGCCGCCGTCGAGCTTGAACAGCACCCAGGCAGCGCTGGAGCGGACGGTCAGGAGTTCGACCGTGCGGGCGACGAGGTCGGAGAAGTCGAGCGCGCCGCTCCGGTCCTTGGCCTGTTCGTAAAAGGCGGCATGCGCACGGGCGAGGGTCAGAACGTGCCGGGTGCTTTCGGCGATGCGATGAGCCCGCAGGACCTGCTGCGCGGCGAGGGCCTTCAACTGCAATTCTTCCAGCCAGGCCTTGGCGCTCGCCGGGGCCGACTTGGTCGCCATGGATTTGCGCGGCTCGCCGCTTGTCGTGAGGAAAACCGACAGGATGGCGTGGAAGGTCCAATCCGCACTCCACATCCGGTCGGCGCAGTCCTGATCCGTCTTGCTGCCCGTCGCCATGGCCTCCGCCGTCGAAAGCCAGGTCTGGCGGTCGACGGAGCGGACGAAGGTCGCCTCGAGCTGAGCCACCGTGGTTTCGGGATCGGCGCCGACCAGGGCGTAGGGATCGGGAGAGGCGCCTTGCTCGATGCGGGCCACGTAATCGGCCAGCGCCGCCCGCTCGCTTTCCAGCATGGCGAGCAGCTTGTTGAAGCTCTCCCAGTCCAGTTCGACGGCGAAGTGGCTGTAAGCCTGGCCGACCAATCCATCGGGATCGGCAAGGGCCGCGCGGGCGAGATCCTCGCGCGCGGCGTGGGACAGGACGATGGCGGCCTGGTCCTCAAGCACCTTGAAGCGAGGCGAGACGCCGGCCTCGACCGGAAAGCGCCGCAGGAGCTTCTCGCAGAACGCGTGCAGGGTCTGGATTTTCAGGCCGCCGGGCGTCTCAAGCGCCTTGGCGAAAAGGCTGCGGGCGCGCGACAGGGCGTCATGACCGAGCTGGCGGATTTCCTGGCCACGGAGATCCGCGAGCGAGCGCTCAAGCCCGGCATCGTCCATGACCGACCATTCGCCCAGGCGCTCGAACAGGCGTGACTGCATCTCCGCGGCGGCGGCCTTGGTGTAGGTCACGCACAGGATTTCACCGGGCTCCACGTCTTCGAGCAGCAGGCGGGCGACGCGGTCCACCAAGGTCGAGGTCTTGCCGGAGCCCGCGTTGGCCGTGACGAAGACCGAACGGGACGGATCGGCTGCCTGGATCTGATGCGGATCGGGCAGGATCGACGCGCCGCTCATTCCGGCGCCTCCTCGCTACCGGCCACGTGCCACTCCCAGACGCGCGCGAGGTGGTCGTAGTTGCCGCCGAAATTGCCCATGAATTGGGGTGCGACCCAGCTGGGATAGGGCGTGTCAGGATTATCGAAGCGCGCGACGCGCTTCTGAAGGCCTTCAAAAGCGGCCTCGGACAAGGCCTTGGCCTCGTCCCCCGAAGCGCATTCGATGGCCTGTCCCGCGACCTTGCGGCCGACGACGCGGACGTAGGTCAATTCCTCGGGTTCTACGGCGCCTGACGCGCCGACACCCTCGCGGGCCAGGATGGCGCCGGTGAGGGTCAGCTGGGGGGCGTAGCCGGCCCTGATCTGCTTGCCTGTGGGAACGCCGCCGGTCTTGAAGTCCAGAACCGCGGCGCCTGTTGCCGACAGTTCGATCCGGTCGGCCTTGGCGGTGAGGGTGAAGGGACCTGCGATGGCCGGGAAGGTGGTCTCGACCTGCTGCTCGACGAGGATCTCGATCCCCCGCGCGCGCCGGCGCGTCTCGAATCCAGCCAGCCAGGCGGCACAGTTGCGCGCGAGCGGCGTTTCGCGGGCCATGGCCGCGTCCTCGAAGCCGTGGCCACCGAGCTCCTCGATCAGCAGGCCTTCAAGTTGGTCGGCGCAGTTGTCCGGCAGGACGTCCGGCCAGGACAGGGTCATCCGCTCCACGGCCTTGTGCACCGCGTTGCCGCGGGCGAGCGCCTCGGCGGACTGGCCGGGTCGGTCGAGCGGCTTCAACCGCAGCACATAGCGGGCGTAGACCGCGTAGGGGTCGCGCACCCAGCGCTCCACGGCGGTGACCGGCAGCCTGCGGGGGCGGCGGGCAACCGGCGGGCGCGGCTCGGGGCGCTTTGCATAGTCGGGGCGGTCGCTGGGTGAGGCGTCGAGGGCGCGAGCCCAGACAAGCGCTCCCGACGGCTTGCGCTCCTGCGCGATGCCGGCGCCGCGGGTAAGCATCTCCAGCCGCCATAGCCATCGCGACTTCACGGCCGGCTGGCCGCCGCGGCGTTCACAATGCACCAGGATGACTTCGTCGGCGCAGGCGGCCTGGACGAAGTCCTGGGCGGTCTGGCCGAGGCGCCGTTCGGGCGGCGGCAGGCCGAGCGCCTTGCGCATCGGACGCGACAGGAAGGGATCGGTCGGGGCGCCGGCGGGCCAGACGCCGTCCTCCAGCCCGGCCAGGATCATGCGGTCGGCGCGCACGAGCCGTGCCTCGATGGCGCCGAGGATGCGCAGGCGCGGCTGGCTGGCGCCGCCGGTGCGGACGGTCGTGTCCTTCAACAGGGCCGCGAGCAGTTCGGCGAACTCGGCGCGCGACAGGGTGCCCATAGCCGCCCCCGCGGAAATCAATTCCGTCAGAAGGCGAGCGGCGGCCTCACCATCCGGGCCGGCCCACACCTCTACGCCGGCGAGAGCCTCGATCAGTTCCGTCAGGGCGCGAGCAGCGACGTCCGGCCTGGCGGCTTCGGCCGCGAAAGGGGCGCGGGCGGCATTCGACAGGCGCTCCAGATGATCGACGAGGGCTTGGGCCGCTGCGAGGCCCTCGCGCTTTTCGGCCGAGGGGATCTGGCCATTGTCGCGGGGCTCTGCGGCCTTGAGCAGCACGCGTCGCAGGCGGCTCCAGTCACGGCTACGGGGCCCCCGCAGGCCCTCGCGCTCCAGCGTGGTCAGGGCTTGGCGAGCATCGGCGTCGGGAATCTCAAGCCGGACCAAGGGGTGCTTGAGCAGGCCCAGAAGACTGTGCGGATTGAGCGGCTCGGCGATGAATCGGGAGGCGAGATCAATCAGGCGGCCGACCGCCATCCGGTCCAGGGGCTGGCCGGCCGAGACGTCCGCCGAGACGCCCCAGCGCTCCAGCCGGGCGGCGACGCGGCGCCCGAGATCCAGATCGGGTGTGACGAGGGCGCAGGTGCGGCCGGGTGACTCCAGCGTCTCCCGCATCAGGACGGCGAGGGTCGCTGCGGCCTCTTCTTCAGCTCTGGCGGTGACGAATGAGATGCCGTTGAGGCCTTCGGCGATGGGATCGGCCTGGGGTGACGCCTTGCGCAGGTCTGCGATCACCTCGCGCCAGTCGCTGGTGGCGTCTGCGGGACGCAGCGCCTCGTTGATCAGCCGCTGGCGGGCCTGGCTGAGCGCGCGGTGATCCGGAGCCTCTGCCGGAGCGGGCCAGGGACGCACTGCGTCGCGGGCGACCTGGCTCCGGTCCAGAAGGCGCCAGAGGCCGTTCTGGGGGTGCTGTTCGGCGTCCTTGAGCGTCGCCCAGACGCGCGCGTCGAGCTCACGGTCTAGGCCTGGGATGACAACGCAGCCCTGAGGCGCCTTCGCGACGGCTGCGAGGACGTCGGCAGCGGCGGGAGCCGTGCCGGTCGAACCGGCGGCAATGACGGGGCCGGTCGGCGGCTCGCGCGTCCAGCTCTCGGCCAGCAGGCGCAGGAGCTTCGCGCGGCGCCAGGCCGGATCGACGAGGCCGAGTTCCGCCAGTCGTGCAGGCCACGCCTCGACGGCGATCGCCAGGAAGGCCGCGGCGTCGCGCCAGTGATCGGCGAGGTCGCCTTCGACGAGACCGGCGACGCGGGACGGGTCCTCGATCTCCTCGAGGTGGCAGGAGTTCAGGAAACCGCCGAGCGCGTCGGCCATCTCCAAGGCGCGCAGGGGCGGCAGGTTGTCGTGGTGCGCGCTGACCAGCCGGGCCAGCTCGAAGCGGCGGCTCAGGGCGTCTATCGCGGGCGGCAGGTCGAGGCCGAGCGCGCCGGGGGAGAAGGGTGGTTCATCCTCCTCAAGATCGCCGAGGGGGCGAACCTGGGGCAGCAGCACCGGCCGATCGCCCGATTGGGTGCGCAGGGCGTCGGTGAAGGCCCGGGCCGCCCGGCGGTTCGGCAGGAGGATGACGGCGTCCGAAAGAGCCTCTGGCGTCTGCTCGCCGAGCCAGGAGAGGATGCCCGCGGCGAGATCTTCGAGAAACGGCCGCCGCGGCTCGATGGCGTACCAGCGAGGACCGTCGACGGCGAAGGGATCGAAGCGCGCCGTCATCCGCCCCTAAGTCGCGCTTCGGCGGTGTCGCGCGCCTCGGGGTCGCCGACGTGCATCCAGTCGCCGTCCATCACGACGCCATGCAGGCGGCCCTCGTCCAGCCACGCGCCCCAGAGGCCCTTCCCGCCCGGGAAAAGGCCGAAGGCCGTCTCCGGCCAGGCGTAGATCGGGCGCGGATCGACGATGTGGACCCCCATGTAGTTGAACGGCGCGGTCTCCTGACCGGCCGCCCGCCGGCCGACCAGACGGCCGTCGTCCTCGCAATAGAAGTCGCCGGGTCCGTCAAATCCGGTCGTGCGCTCCATCCGGGCCAGCAGCAGGCGGGCGGACAGGGCCTGGCGGTCAAAGCCGGCGCAAAGGTCTGCGATGGCGCGGGCCGGCGGCTCGGCGTCCTCGATCCAGACGCTGTCGATGTTGGCGACCAGGATCGGGTCGTCGCCCAGCAGGGACGCGGCCGCCTTGATGCCGCCGCCGGTCTCCAGCGGCAGGTCGTGAGTTCGTTCGTCCGAGGTCGTTACGCCGGGACGCCCCGCCAGATGTGCAATCAGGCGATCGGCGTGAGCATGGACGTTGATGACGAAACGCTCGACGCCAGCCTCGGACAGACGATCCAGCATGTGGTCGATCAGAGTCCGGCCGCCGACCTCGACCAGGGCCTTGGGCCGGTCGTTCGTAAGGGGCCGCATGCGCGTGCCGAGACCGGCGGCGAGGACCATCGCTGTCTTCGGAACGCTCACGAGCGGTTCTCCGCCACGCGGGCGGCGGGCGGGACATGGCGGTCGAACCAGGCGCGCACGCCGTCCATCCGCGGGCCCTGGAGGTTGCGCTCCAGATGGGCCCAGGTGCGGGGCATGAAGGCAGTGTAGCGGTCGCGCCGGAACATGACTTCCTGCCGGGCGAAGACACGGCCGAGAATGCGGGCGGCGTTAAGGGCGGCCAGCGCGCGGTAGTCTGCGAGGAAGGCCTCGCGATCGACCTCGGGCCGGGCGGCGAGATAGCGGTCCAGCATGGCTGTCTCGAGCTCGGGCGCGACGTCGCGGCGGGCGTCCTGGAGCAGGTGCAGCAGGTCCCAGGCCGGATGGCCGGCGACGGCGTCCTGGAAGTCGAGCATGCCGACGCGGGCGAGCCCCTGTCGCTCGGGCAGCCAGAGCAGGTTTTCGGCGTGGTAGTCGCGGTGGACGAAGACGGAGCGGCCCGTCTCGCCTTTCGCGATGATGGGGGCCCAGAGCGCGCGCCATTCGGCGGCGGCGTCCTCGGACGGGCGCGGCAGGCCGGCGAAATCGAACCACCATTCGAGGAAGGGATTGAGGCCCGCGCGATAGGCCAGGGCGTCGTAACGGTGGAGTGGCCAGCGCTCTCCGGCGGCCTCGATAACGGCGGGTGGATCGGCCTCGTGCAGGCCGACAAGGGCGTCGACGGCGGCCCCATAGAGAGTGTCGAGGTGGCTGTCGTGCAGGGCGAAAAGGTCGTTGCCTAGGTCTTCCAGCACGGCGAAGCCGCGACCGGCGTCATGGGCGATGATGGTCGGGGCCGACAGGCCTTGGGCGCGGAGCCAGCCGGCCAGCGCGACGAAGGCGGCGACCGAGCCGCCGGCGAGGCGCGCTTCTGCGTTGTAGCCGAGGGCAGAGCGCTGCTCGGGCGTGGCGTCCGGCGGGGCCACGGCGCTCTCGGCGGCGGGGGCCTGGTCCATGAAGATCAGGGAGCGGCCATCCGCGGTGGTCAGGCGCTCGTAGGCCCGGGTGGAGGCGTCGCCGGCGAGTGGCGTGCGGCGGGCCTCGGCCAGCCCGGCGGACTTCAGGAAATCGAGCCGTTCGGCTTCACGGTCTGAACTCAAGACGACGTCCTTTCCAGGCGCCCGCAGGCGTCAGACGGGCGATACGGCCTTCGCCCGCGTGGGACAACTCCACGGAGAGGCGATCGGGCGTGAGGCGGGCCCATTCCTGTGGGCCGATGCGGCTGGGCCATTCGACGAGGACGGCGCCGTGATCGAGCGCTTCCTCCAGGCCGATTTCGAGGGCCTCGCCTTCGCCTTCCAGCCGGTACAGGTCGAAGTGGGCGATGGGCGGCTCGGTCTCGTAGAACTGGACCAGGGTGAAGGTCGGGGACGGGACCTCTTCCTCGGGTGTGGTCAGAGAGCGGATCAGAGCGCGCGCGAGGACCGACTTGCCGGCCCCGAGGGGCCCGGAGAACAGGACGGCTTCGCCCGACCGCAGGGCCATCGACAGGGCCGCGCCCAGCCGGCCCGTCGCCGCGATGTCGGGGAGCTCAACGTCGACGGCGTCGGTCAGGATCACGCGAAGACCGCGTCCGGCTGGTTGGCGAGGATGCGCTCGACATAGGCCTTTAGGGCGAAGGTCGCGCGCCCGGCATCGATATCGAGGCGGTGGGCCTCGATTAGCGGGCCGACCTTGAGCTGGAATTTGCGGCCCCGCTTGTTCAGGAGTTCGTGGAAGAGGGTGATGTCGCGCAGCTCGGCGGAGACCTTGTCGAAGGTGTGGAACAGGGTCGAATAGGGGCCCGCTACGTGGATGGGTACGACAGGCGCGTTGTACTTGCGGGCCATGGAAGCCGCCGTCGGCTGCCAGGGCGGGTCGGTGAGCTGGCCGTTCCTGTCCTTGCGGGCCAGGCGGCCGGCCGGGAACATGACGACGCAGCGTTCGGCCTCGAAAGCGTCGCGGGCTGCCTGAAGCGTCTCGCGGGTCTTCTCGCGGGTCCGCTTGGCCTCGACCCATTCCACGGGGATCAGCACTTCCGATAGGCTTTGCGAGACGCGAATGGCGTCGGCGTTGGCGAAGAAGATGGCGTCGCCGCGGACCCGCTTGATGGCGTCATAGACGGCCAGGCCGTCGGCGATGCCGGTCGGATGGTTGCAGACGACCACGCAGCGGCCCGTCTTCGGAATTCGATCCAGGAACAGGGCGGCGGTCTGGAGGTCCAGCAGACGCGAGACGTAGTCGAGCGCCTCGGCGCCCGACATGGGCTGGATCGCCTCGGCCATGCGGCGGGCCTTGGCGTAGTCGAGCATCGCGTAGAAAAAGGGCTTCAGCACGGGCCAGGCGAAAGAGGTCGTCAGCTTCGGCGCCCGTTCGGCGATCAGCACGTCGATGATATGGGGCGCGCGGTCGGGTACTGTCATGCGGGGCGGATGATCGTCTGCACCGGCCTTGCGAGCAAGCGGGGATGCGCCCGACGAAATGCAGTGCTAGCAATCGCGCCGATTTCAGTCGCGGGAGCCCCCCATGAACCGTCTCGCCCGTCCCCTCGTATCCCTGATCGCCCTGTCGACCGCGCTGGTCGCGGCGCCGGCGCTGGCGCAGACCGACGAAGGCCGCGCCTTCACCATCGACGACCTGGTCCGGCTCGAGCGGGTCTCCGATCCGCAGGTTTCGCCGGACGGCGAGACGGTGGTCTACGGCCTGCGCCAGACCGACTGGGAGAACAACCGGGGCGTCTCAAGCCTCTGGTCGGTCGGCGTCGGCGGGGGCGAGCCGACGCGGCTGGCGATCTCGGACGAGGGCGCTTCGACGGGGCGTTGGGCCGAAGACGGCCGGCTGTTCTTCATGCGCGGCGGACAGGTCTGGGTCAGCGCCGACCAGGGTGCGACGGCGACGCAGGTGACGGCCCTGCCCCTCGACGTCGGCAGCTTCCGCATCGCGCCGGACGGGCGCACCCTTGTGGTGTCGCTTGAGGTCTTTCCGGCCTGCGAGGACGACCTGGCCTGCACCGCCGGCGAGGTCGCCAACCGCGAGGAGACGCCCGAGACCGGCCAGGTCTACGATCGCGTCTTCGTGCGTCACTGGGACACGTGGGAAGACGGCCGTCGCAATCATCTCTACGCCGTCGACATCTCGGGCGGGGCGCCCGCGACCGCCGCGCGGGGTCTGATGCACGGGTTTGACGGCGACACCCCCTCTGTGCCGTTCGGCGACGAGGGCGAGTATGCGATCACGCCCGACGGCGGCTCGGTGATCTTCTCGGCCCGCGAGGCCGGGGCGACCGAACCCTGGAGCACCAATTTCGACCTGTATCAGGCGCCGATCACGGGCGGGTCCGGGCGGACCAACCTGACGGATGACAACGACGCCTGGGACACAGGCCCGGTGTTCTCGCCGGATGGCCGGACGATGGCCTACCGGGCCATGAGCCGCCCGGGCTTCGAGGCCGACCGCTGGCGCATCATGCTGCGCGATGTGGCCTCGGGCGAAACCCGCGAAATCGCGGCCGACTGGGATCGCTCTGCCGACAGCCTCTTCTGGTCGGATGACGGCCGCACCCTCTACGCCACGGCGGGCGACACCGGCACGACGCGCCTGTTCGCCATCGACGTGCGGCGCGGGACGGTGACGCCGGTGACCACCGGCGGCCACGTGGCCGGCGCCCAGCTGGCCGACGGCGGCTTTGTGTATGCCCGTGACGGCATGGACGGCCCGGCGCAGCTGTATTTCACCCCGGCGCGCACCCGCCAGGCGACCCGCCAGCTGACCAACCACAATGCCGAGGTCATGGCGCAGGTGGATCTGGGCGAGTTCGAGCAGTTCTCCTTCCCCGGCTGGAACAATGAAACCGTCCACGGCTACATCGTTCGGCCGCACGGCTATGTCGAAGGCCAGGACTATCCGGTCGCCTTCCTGATCCACGGCGGTCCGCAGGGATCGTTCGGCGACGCCTGGTCCTACCGCTGGAACCCGCAGACCTATGCGGGCCGCGGCTATGCCGTGGTGATGATCGATTTCCACGGCTCGACCGGCTACGGCCAGGCCTTTACCGACTCCATCAGCCAGCACTGGGGCGACCGGCCCCTGGAGGACCTCCAGAAGGGCTGGGACTACGTCGTGGCCAACTACGATTTCCTGGACGAGGACCGCGCCTGTGCGCTCGGCGCCTCCTACGGCGGCTACATGGTCAACTGGATCGCCGGCAACTGGAACGAGCCCTGGGATTGCCTGGTGAACCACGACGGCGTCTTCGACACCCGCGCCATGGGCTACGAGACCGAGGAGCTGTGGTTCACCGAGTGGGAGAACGGCGGCACGGTCTATGACAACCCCGAGGCCTACGAGCGCTTCAACCCGGTGAACCACGTTCAGAACTGGCGCGTGCCGATGCTGGTGGTGCAGGGCGACCTGGATTTCCGCATCCCGACCGCCCAGGGCCTGGCGACTTTCAACGCGCTTCAGCGCCGGGGCATCCCGAGCCGCCTGCTGTTCTTCCCGAACGAGAACCACTGGGTGCTGCGGGCCCACAACTCGGTCCAGTGGCATCGGACGGTCGAGGACTGGCTGGCGCGGTATCTGGGAGAATAGGCCGCATCACCGGCTCGACAATGCAGGGGCGGGGCGAGGGATCGCTCCGCCCTTCGCCGTTCCGGCCGGGTCCACAGGCGCGGTCCGGTCTCCGAAAAACACCGTCCAAGTCGACCGGGTCGACCGGGTCGTCCGCATGGAGCCCTGCGGGGAGAGTTCGTCTCACACTGTCAAAGACCGGTCGTGGCGTGAGTATGGATACGCCCGGGGACGGCGGGGAAAAGTCGGGGCGAGATTTTTCCCAACGCCGAACAAATCAAGGCGTCCAGGCCTCGCGGAGCGGGGACAAATCCCGACCTCCTAGACCCGGGGTCCCGGCGCGACGCCAAGGCCAGCCGTTCGACCCGTTCGGTCGGGATCGGCTTCCTTGGCGAGAATGCCAGCCGTCTCGATAGCCTCTGTTGGCAAAGATCAGCGATCGTCCGCAGGCGCCCAGCTGAACGGGGCCTCGCCATTCGCGGGGCCCTTTTGCGCTTCAAGCCTGTCGGGGACGTCGTCTGGAGTCGCCCAGCAAACATAGGAACCGACCTCAGGGGATATCGTTTTTCCCGCCGTAATCCAGACCGGAGGAAAACGATGGCTCAGACCTATGAAGAGATGGACGCGGTGGCCATGCTCAAGGCCGATCACCGCAAGGTCGAGGAGATTTTCGCAGCCTTCGAAAAGGCGCGGTCGCCAGACCGCAAGCGCGAGCTTGCCCAGCAGGCGTGCCTGGAGCTGAAGGTCCACGCCACGATCGAGGAAGAAATCTTCTATCCCGCGTGCCGAGACCGCGTCGACGGCGACGATCTCGACGAGGCCTACGTCGAACACGACAGCGCCAAGCTGATGATCAACGAGATCGAGACGTCCGGACCCGAAGACGACTTCTACGACGCCAAGGTCAAGGTGCTGTCGGAGATGATCGAGCACCACGTCGAGGAAGAGGAGAAATACGTCGAGGGGTTGTTCGCGCAGGCCCGCGCGGCAGGCCTCGATATGGACGCCTTGGCCGACCGCATGCGGGAACGCAAGGCGTCGGCCATGGAGGAGTTCCAGTCCGGCAAGCCGGCGGAACCTCGCACGCTTCAGGGCGGCCCGAGCGACAGCGCGCTCGTCAAGCTCGGCAAGGGCGGGGAACTGCGGGGCGCCTGACGGTCACATGTTCGATGCGCGTATTGTCCGGATGGTGTCCCCGGATTTCCCGGACCGGTCGACGTTCCAGATAGACTGCGACCTGGGCGGAACACGACGGCGCATGGGCCGCTTCCCATCCTATGAAGCCGCGGTGGAGCTGGCCGAGACGGCCGGTCTGGACCTGCTCTACGGCTGGTCCGATGAGATCGCGCTGAACCGCGTCTAGGACGCAACCAAAACTGGAGAAGCCGCATGGCCGTCGATCAGCACGCCGCCGAAGCCGCCCGCGAGGAGCGCAAGATCCAGGCAGGGATCGACCGCAAGGATGCTCAGGACGAGAACGGAGACGGCAAGCCCCGGCCCATGCAGGCCGGCGCCCGCGAATATCCGGTCCCGCCGCTGCCGAAGCAGCATTTGAAGAAGCCGGGGCTCGAGGCCGATCTTGAGCTGAAGCCTATGTACGAGGCGCCCTACTGGCAGGGCTCGGGCAAGCTCGAAGGGTTCGCAGCCCTGATCACCGGGGCGGACTCGGGCATCGGCCGGGCGGTGGCGGTGCTGTTCGCGCGGGAAGGCTGCGATATCGTCTGCGCCTATCTGAACGAGACCCGGGACGCCGAGGAGACCAAACGTGCGGTCGAGGCCGAGGGGCGGGAGTGCGTGCTAATCTCGGGTGACATCGCCGAGCCGGGCTTTGCGAAGAAGGCGGTCGACGTGACGATCAAGGCCTTCGGGCGGCTGGACGTGCTGGTCAACAATGCGGCCTTCCAGGAGCACGCTAACGATATCGCCGACCTCACCGACGAGCATCTGCAGCGCACGATCCAGACCAATCTGGCGGGAATGGTCATGCTGAGCCGGGAGGCTGTGCCGCACATGAAGCCGGGGTCGTCGATCATCAACACCGGGTCGGTGACCGGCATCGAGGGGCAGAAGATGCTGCTCGACTATTCCATGACCAAGGGCGGCATCCACGCCTTCACGATGAGCCTGGCGGGCCAGTTGATCGACAAGGGCATCCGCGTGAACGCCGTGGCGCCGGGACCGGTGTGGACGCCGCTCAACCCGGCCGACAAGGACCGCGAGGGGATTTCGAAGTTCGGCGCCAGCGTGGCCATGGGGCGTCCGGCCCAGCCGGAAGAGATCGCTCCGGCCTTCGTCTTCCTGGCCTCGCCGCAGAGCGCCTCCTACATCTCGGGCGAGATCCTGCCGGTGGTGGGCGGGCCGAACAGCTAGCCGGTCCTAGCCCTCGGCCAGGACGATCAGGCGGTCCTCGGGCTGGAACAGCAGGGTCTCGCGCTTGTCGGGATTGACCACGACCCCGCCCATGTTGCGGTCGCCGGGCTGGTCCTCGCGGCGACGGCGATAGCCGATGGCGGTCTCGCCGCGTCGGCGGGCGGATTCGAGCAGAGTGTAGAAGTTCAGCGGCTCGGAGATGTCGGCGTAGTCGCCGACCGGGCGCATGTAGAACTCCGAGCCCTCCTCATCGAGCAGGTCCTCGAAGATCGCCGACAGGCGTTCGTTCTCGGAGGCCTGCGCGAGCATCAGGCTGACCAGCTTGTTGGACACGACGAAGTCATCGGCGCGAGTGACCTCGGCAAGTTCGCGGTTGCGCACATCGGTCATCTCCGAGACGACGCCGACATGGACGCCGGCGCGCTCGGCGATGCGGCGCAGGTGCAGCAGGGTGATCAGGGTGCGGGTGTCCGCCTGCTGCGGCTCCATGGTGTCTGAATAGCCGAGCACCATGACGCTGTCGTAGCTGGGCGCATCCAGCCCCTCCATGGCGGCGGCCTGGCTGGTGTCGATGACCTTGCATTCGACCTTCAGGTTGCCGCTCGGCAGGTCGAGCGCGGCGACCTCGTCGCAGAGATCGGGCGTGTCGGCCGCGACGGTCAGCAAAGAGCCCGGTTTGACGAAGCGGGACAGTTCGCGGGCGATCATGGCGCCGCGCCGGTTCCAGCCGAGGATCAGGATACGCTCGGCCTTTCGGCGCTGGGCTCGGGGCTTGAGAATCGCCTCTTCATTGACCGCGCCCTCGGGGGGCGGACTGATGCGGATGGCGGTGTCGTCCTCGGCCACGATGATGATCTGGTCGCCCTCGGTGATGAGGGTGGAGGCCGGCGGGTTCAGCTTGACGCGGCCCTCGGCGTCGCAGATTCCCAGGACCGCGCTCTGGTCATAGGCGCTGAGCGCCTCGCCGTAGGTCATGCCCACCAGGGCCGGCTGGGCGCAGGTGTAGATTTCGCAACCGTCGAAATCGAGCAGTTCGGAGTAGACGGCTGACAGGCCGCTCTGGCGGCTGGAGTGGACCACGATGCGGCTGATCAGGTCGTCGGCCAGCACCAGTTGAACCTCGTCGCCGCCGACGATGCGGGCGACATCGGCGTTGCGGCTGTCGCGGAGCTCGGCGGCGATCTGGTAGCGCTCGGCGCGGCGCTTGGGGTCGTTGGTCAGGGCGAGGACTGTCTTGATGACGTTGGAGTCCGGATCGGAGGCCTCTTCCGGCGACAGGACGATGATCGAGCGGCAGGTCTCGGGGTTGGCCAGAGACAGATCGAACAGGTCGGTCGGATCGCCGGACCGGCAGATGATCTGGACCTTGCCGGTGGGGCCCACCTTGGCAGCGATCTCGTCCTCCATCTCGACCTTGTCCTTGTCGGCGAGGATCACGATGCGGGGCTTGGTCTCGCTGTCCTTGGCGATGCAGAGCTCCTTGATGATGTCGAAGATCGAGGGCGACCAGTTGAGGATGATCGTCTGGTCGGTCTCCAGCACCTGAGAGCGGCCCTTGCGCAGCGACTCGAGCGCACTGTCCAGAGCGGCCGAGATGATCGAGATCAGGGCCGAAAAGACCAGGATGCCGACGAAGGTGACGAACAGGTTCAGGCCGCGGAAGGCCCAGCCGCTGTCGCCCGCGACCGTGCCGGCGTCCATGGTCCGCATCAGAGACTGCCACAGGGACTCGAAGAAGCCCCAACCCTCGTCGGAGCCCCAGTGGGTGAGGGACAGGACGACGGACGCGAACAGGATCACGACCAGGGTCACCAGCGCCAGCCAGCCCACGAGGGCGATCGGGCCGGCCGCCATGGACTTGTCGAACGCATAGCGCAGCCGACGCGCGGTGGTGGCCTGTGTGCTCATGAAGCTCGCTCCCCTCGCGCCCGGACGGGCGCGAACCCTGCGCGACATAATCAGAGGGCGGACCGCTTGCATAGCGACGTTATGGAAGGTGTGCTGGCGAAGCGGGCGACAAGGGGCTAAACCGCCGCCGAACTTTGCTTCGAGCACCAGTAACCGAGGACTATTCGGCCATGCGCGACATCCATCACTTCATCGACGGCGCCAGCTTCACCGGGGCGTCGGGCCGCTTCGGCGACGTGATGGACCCGAACACCGGCGAGGTTCAGGCCCGCGTCCAGCTGGCGACCGAAGGCGAGGTCGACCGCGCCGTCCAGGCCGCCCAGGCGGCGTTCGCGGATTGGTCGCAGGTCAATCCGCAGCGCCGCGCGCGGGTGATGTTTGAGTTCAAGCGCCTGGTCGAGGCGAACATGGACGAACTGGCGGCCATGCTGTCGGCCGAGCACGGCAAGGTCATCGCCGACGCCAAGGGCGACATCCAGCGGGGCCTGGAGGTCATCGAGTTCGCCTGCGGCATCCCGCATGCGGTCAAGGGTGAGTACACCTGGGGCGCCGGTCCCGGTATCGACGTCTATTCCATGCGCCAGCCGCTGGGCGTGGTCGCCGGCATCACCCCGTTCAACTTCCCGGGCATGATCCCGATGTGGATGTTCGGCGTGGCCATCGCGGTGGGCAACACCTTCATCCTCAAGCCGTCAGAGCGCGATCCGTCGGTGCCGGTGCGTCTGGCAGAGCTGATGATGGAAGCCGGCGCCCCGAAGGGCGTGCTGAACGTGGTCCACGGCGACAAGACCGCCGTTGACGCCATCCTGACCCATCCGCAGGTTCACGCCATCAGCTTCGTCGGTTCGTCCGACATCGCCAACTACGTCTATGAGACCGGCGCTCGCCACGGCAAGCGCGTCCAGGCCATGGGCGGCGCCTGCCCGACGCAGACATGGACCAGGTCATCAAGGACCTGACCGGCGCCGCCTTCGGCTCGGCGGGCGAGCGCTGCATGGCGCTACCGGTCGTGGTGCCCGTCGGCCAGAAGACGGCCGACGAGCTGCGCGAGCGGATGATCGCCGAGATGGAGACCCTGAGGGTCGGCGTCTCGACCGACGCCGGCGCCCACTACGGCCCGGTCGTGACCGGCGCCCACAAGGCGCGCGTCGAGGGCTGGATCGAGCAGGGCGTCAAGGACGGCGCCGAGCTGGTCGTCGACGGGCGAGGGTTCAAGCTGCAGGGCCACGAGAACGGCTATTTCGTCGGGCCGTCGCTGTTCGACCACGTGACGCCCGACATGAGCTCCTACCAGGAAGAGATCTTCGGCCCGGTCCTGCAGATCGTGCGCGCCAACAGCTTTGAAGAGGCGCTGGCCCTGCCGTCCAAGCACCAGTACGGCAACGGCGTCGCCATCTTCACCCAGAACGGCCGCGCGGCCCGCGACTTCGCCGCCCGGGTCAACGTCGGCATGGTAGGTATCAATGTGCCGATCCCGGTGCCGGTCGCCTATCACACCTTCGGCGGCTGGAAGCGCTCGGCCTTCGGCGACACCAACCAGCACGGCATGGAAGGCGTGAAGTTCTGGACCAAGGTCAAGACCGTCACCGCCCGCTGGCCCGACAGCGAGCTGGAGCACGCGGACAGCTCCTTCGTCATCCCGACGATGGCCTGATGGACTTCCAGGTCGTCGGCGCGTGCAGCGTCGACGGCGCCGGCCCGCTCGGCTAGGGTTTCGGCATGACCGGCAGCACTCCCAGACCGCCCCGGCGGCCAGCCCTGTTCTGGACGATCTTCGTGGCGGTCGGACTCATCTCGATCGCCGGCGTCGCCTATGTGGCGTCCCTGAACTGAAGCCGGGGCTTCGCTTGACGGTTGTCGGCGGTCGGGAAAGGGTTTGGGCGTGCTATGCTGGCCTGATCTGACGTTGAAGGTTCCTCCCCATGCGTAAATTCCTCGTCTGGAGCGCCCTGGCGGTGGTCATCGCCATGGCGGTCGCAGCCGGCGGCTACTGGGCCTACTGGACCTTTTACGCGCGCTTCCAGCCGACCGTCATCAGCCGGAACCAGGCCGAAATCCAGGAGCTGCTGGATTCCGCCAGCTGGGTGTCCGAGGGCGGGGGCGGGGCGCCGCTCTATCTGGTGGGCTGGCGGGACTGCGGAGCCTGCCGGGAATACGAGCGCGACGAATTTCCGTTGCTGCGCGCGGCCGGCATCGATCCGCGCGTGGTCGTGATCGCGCGTCCGGACCGCGAGGGTCTGGCCCAGTCCACGGCGGCGGAACGGGCCACGGTGGCCGAGATCTGGCTGACGCGTGACTGGACGCTCTACCAGCGCTGGACCGCCACGCCGTCGCGCAACTGGACCGCGGCCGGGATTCCGCCGTCGGACGGCAACCTGGCGCGCTCGGCGGTGGTCGAGGCCGGGCGCGAGTTCCAGCAGCGTCTCGAAAGCCTGCTGCGGGAATCCGGTGTGCGCGCGACCTCCTATCCGCTGATCCTGTGGCGGGACGCCGACGGCTTTCTGAAAGTCTGCGCCTGTTCGGACGCGCGCTCGTTCGCCTTCATCCGTGATGACCTGGGCGCCGACGACAGCCTGCCCCAGCCGGCCCCGACCGGCCCGGTCGGTCCGGACGCGCCGTCCACGCCCCTGCCGTATCCGGATGTGTCCGGCGACCAGGCGGAAGATCTTCCAGCCATCCCGCCGGCCGCCCGTCCGACCTCGCCCGCAGACCGCGAGGCCGCCCGGCCAGGCGCCGCGCCGGCCCGCCCCCCGGCGGAACGCCGGGAGGCGCCGACCGCAACCCAAGAAGAAGACACGACTTTCTACCGCTAGACGCCCGACAGGTTTCGTCAGGCCGGAGCACGTCTCCTGCGGCGGGAAAAATATTTCCTCGTTCTCTGAACCGAGCTAAGCTTTGCGCGTTTCAGGATCGCCGGATTGTCGGCGAGGGGAGAACACATGAAAAAAGTCCTGTTGGCCGGCGTTGCCGGCCTCGCAATGGTCGCGGGCGCTCCGGCGATGGCCGAGCCCAACGGCCCGTACGTGGCGGGTGATATCGGCTGGCATTGGCCCGGCGATTTCGACGCCGAGTTCTGCACCATCGCGTGCGTGAACTCCGACATCGAGCTGGGCGACGGCTGGGCCGCCTTCGGTCGTTTCGGCACGCGCCTGAACCCGTCCTTCCGTCTGGAAGGCGAACTCGGCTTCCGTGACCAGGACATCGAAGCGATCGGCGGCATCGCCCCGACCGACGAAGTCTCGGCGGACGCCACGTCCTTCATGCTCAACGCCCTGTTCGATTTCGGCTCGGGCCGCGCCCGTCCGTTCATCGGCGCCGGCGTGGGCTGGGGCTCGGTGAGCCTGGACGACGGCACCGACGAGATCGATGACGGCGGCTTCGCCTGGCAAGGCCTGGCCGGCCTGGCGGTGCAGATGGGTCCGCGCACCAACCTGGACCTGACCTACCGCTACTTCAACATCTCGGAACTCGAGTTCGACGATGGCACGGGTGCGATCACGGGCGACTACACCGATCACTCGGTGACCGTCGGCCTGCGGTACAGCTTCGGCCAGGTTGCGGCCCCGCCGCCGCCGCCGCCGCCGCCTCCGCCCCCGCCGCCCCCGCCGCCTCCGCCGCCTCCGCCCCCGCCGCCGCCTCCGCCGTGGC